>JBKICS010000276.1:0-3297 GCA_046567015.1 Acidobacteriota bacterium
CGGCCACGCGCGGGATGAACACCGCGCGCAAGCCGTCGTCGGCCAGACCGCCCAAAAATTCCGTGGCCCAGGCGATGATCTCCTTGGGCGAGGAAGCCTCGCGCACCGTGCGCAGGCAAAAGGCCAGGCCGTCCTCGGCCCGGCTCAGGCACTCCTCGAAGCCATCCCGGCCAGCGGCGTGGAGCAGGCTGTCCACGTCCTCGCCGTCGGGCAGCGGCACCACCCGGCAGGTTCCGCCCAGGGTGAGCAGCATCTGGGCGGCGCGCAAGGCGGCCTTGCGCCCCGGCGCGTCGCCGTCGAACACCAGATCGACCTTGGGGGCCAACCCGGCCAGCCGCCTGGCCTGCTCATGGGTCATGGCCGTGCCGAGCACCCCGCAGGCGTCGGCGTAGCCGAACTGGTGCAGGGTAATGACGTCGAGATAGCCCTCGGCCAGCAGGGCCCGCCGCGTCTTGGCCATGGCCGGCCGCGCCTCGAACAGTCCGTAAAGATGTTGCCCCTTGGTATAAATCGGCGTTTCGGCGCTGTTTAAATACTTGGGATCGCCGTCGCCCATGGTGCGCCCGCCAAAGGCGATGACCCGCCCGCCGCCGTCGCGGATGGGAAACATGAGCCGGCCGCGAAACCGGTCCCAGGTGCGGCCGTTCTTGCCAAGCGTCAGCAGGCCAGCGGTCACGGCCGCATCGTCGTCAAAACCCCGGGAACGCAGCACGGTCTGCAGGCCCTGCCAGCCCTCGGGGCTGACCCCCAGGGCGAACCCCTCGACCATGGCCGCGCTCACCCCGCGTTTTTCCAGATACTCCCGGGCAACCTTCCCCTCGTCGCGGCCGAGGAGATGGCGGAAATACCGGTCGGCCAGCTCGTGCATGGCCAGGCAAGCGTCGCGGGCCTGCTTGCGGGCCGCCGCCCGGGGGTCGTTTCGCACCCGGCCGAGGTCCACGCCCACTTCGGAAGCCAGCCGCTCCAAACCCTCGCGAAATTCCAGGCCGTTTATGCGGCAATAGAAATCAATGACGTCGCCCGAGGCCTGGCAGCCGAAACAATGGAAAAAGCCCTTGTCGGGATGGACGTTAAACGACCCCTTGGTCTCCTGGTGAAACGGGCACGGCCCCACCAGCCGGCTGCCCACCGACCGCAGGTTCACATAACGCCCCACCACTTCGGCGATATTGGCCCGGGCCTTGACCGCCGCCACCGCTCCGGAGTCATTTTTCATCGCACCCGGCCAAGGGGAAAAATCGCTTCGGTCGCACGGGAATCGGCACGTCGGCCCAACCGGGAATCCTGCATATGCGTTTCGCGCCTTTCTCGTGTTCGTTGGCCCAACCCGTGTGCAGCGCCCGGAGCGTCGCAACAGGGTCGCTCGCCCCGCCGGAGGCCCGGCCCGGGTCTTATTTGAGCGTCACCATGGTCATGCCGTCGCCGCCGCGATCCTCGGGAGCCAGAGCGAATCCCGCCACCTGCGGATGCGCCCTCAGCATGCGGTGCACCTCGCGGCGCAGCGCCCCGGTGCCCCGGCCGTGGATAATCTCCAGTTCGCCATGGCCACGCAGCAAGGCCTGGTCGAGAAAGGCCAGCAATTCGCTTTCGGCCACGTCGGCCCGCAGGCCGCGCATATCAAGGACCAAGCCGGCCCCCCGGCCCGCGCCGGAGGCGGCCACGTTGACGACCGCCCCGCCGCCGGCCTTGGCCGGCTTGCCGGCGGCAGCCAGATCGGCCGCGCCCACCCACAGGCTCACGCCGCCGATATCGACCTTGGCGGCCTGCCGCTTGAGGTCCTTTTCCCGCACGATCGCGGTCTTGTTCCAGCTCACCACGAGCACCGTATCCCCCGGGGCAACGGCGGCCAGATCAAATGCAGCCGCCGGCGCCTCGGATTGCCGGTCGCCGGTTATTTCGTTGCTCTCATCAATAAGTCTTTTCCTGGCATCGGCAAGGGCCTTTTGCGCTTCCTTGCGCCCCAGCCGTCCGGCTTCGTGGCGGCGCACGATGTCCCGGGACAGCTCGCGGATCTCTTCGACCAGCTTGTCCTGGGCTTTCTTCAAGTTGTCCTTGAGCTTTTGGATGCGCTGTTCCTCGATGACCCGCTTGGCAGCGATGGCTTCCAATTCCCGCTCGCGGCGAAGCGCCAGCTCGTTTAAGCGGTCGAACACCAGGCCGGTGTCGTTGCCGTCGAGCAGCAGGTAGCGGTTGGCCCGCTCCAGGATGTCCTCGGGCAGGCCGTGCTCCCGGGCCACGTCCAGGGCGATGGACGCGCCCACCTGGTCATAGGCGAGCTTGTAGAGCGGCTTCTTGGTGGCCGGATCGAACAGCATGCAGGCGGCGCGCACCCCGGGCCGGGACAGGCCGTAGGCCTTGAGTGCCGGGAAGTGGGTGGCGGCGGCCAGATAGGCCCCGCGATCCAGCAGGCCGTCGACCACGGACTGGGCCAGGGCCGCGCCCTGGGACGGGTCGGTGCCGGCCCCGAATTCGTCGAGCAGGACCAGGGTGTCGGCGTCGATGTCGGGCCAAACCCGAGACAGGTGGCGGATCTGGGCGGTAAAGGTGGACAGGTGGTCCTCAAGGCTCTGCTCGTCGCCGAGAAACACGAAAATCTTGCGGAAAAAGGGCAGGCGACTCCCCTCCCCGGCCGGCACGGGCAGGCCGGACAGGGCCATGGCGGCGAGCAACCCCAGGGTTTTTAAGCACACCGTCTTGCCGCCGGCATTGGCGCCGGTGACGATGAGCGCCCGCTGTTCTTCGGCCAGGACCAGATCCTGGGCCACGGCCGGGTTGCCGGGGGCGGCGGCCAGGGCCAGCAGCGGATGGCGGGCGGCCAGGAGCTGCACGGCGTGGCCGTTGGCCACCTCGGGCAACGTGCCGCCCAGGGCGTCGGCCAGGGCCGCCTTCGCCCAGAGCACGTCGCAGTCCACGAGCAGGCGGTAGGAAGCAATGATCTCGCGTCGTTCATCCCGGGCCAGGCCGGTTAAAAAGGCCATGACCCGGGCCTCGGCCTCGCGCTCCTCGTTCTTGAGTTCCTGGAGGCGGTTGTTGATCTCCACCAGGAAAAACGGCTCCACGTAGATGGTTTCCCCGGTCTGGGAATAGTCGTGGACGATGCCAGGGAGCCGCCCCTTGAAATTGGCCCTAAGCGGCAGGACGTAGCGGTCCGAGGAGATGGTGACGTAGTCGTCCTGGAGAAGCGGCCCCAGGTCGCGTTCGGAAATGAATTCCTTGACCTTATTGAGGATCGTCTGGTGGATGGTGCGGATTTCCTGGCGCACGGAAAAAAGCTCGGGCGAGCTTTCGTCGCGCAGC
>JBKICS010000277.1:0-4073 GCA_046567015.1 Acidobacteriota bacterium
AAATGCCACGATCATTTCTTAGAGTCCGGCGATGGGTATAAAAACTTGCACCCTGTTCCCCGGGATTGCCGGGGAAGGTAAAAGGTTTTGTACCGTTTGGGGGCCAAAATCCGGCCCGTTGCGACCCTGGCCGGGGGGTGTATTTTTCAATGTGCTGAAATATAATAACTTGTGTGGTATTTTTTCAAGGTTGGCACGAGGGTTGCTATAGAGAAAGCATCCTTCCTCCGAAAAGGACATTTTGAAAGCGGCCTTGGGATGGCGACCTGAGGCCGCTTTCACTTTTCCCAAACCGTCTCGCGAGAATCGATTCCGAAAAACGAAAACGCCGTCCCGGCTTGGGACGGCGTTTTTTCATGGGCAAAGGGCCGGCCGCGAAGCCTGGCCGCCAGGCTTCCTTGTACGCAAGCCGCAGCTTGAGCTATTTTACCGAGTTCTTGGAGCGGCAAGCCCGTTCCACGCCCCAGACCTCTTCGTTGCGCTCCACCGGCCCGACATTGGCAATGATGCAGTCCAGCGCCGCCGGCGTATAGTCCTTGCATTCCGGGGCGGTCTTGTCCTGAAAGCGGCAACGGCAGGCCCGGCGCATCAGCATGCCGCCGTCCAGGGACGCGGTTTTCTTGGCGTAGAGCATGACGCAGTCGGGATAGTTCTTGGGGCCAAAGGACTGGGCCGAAGCCGGAATCGACATGGCCGCCACGCAAAGCACAGCGAGCAGAAGGCGTATCATAGGCATCTCCTTGGGCGCATCCGGCGGATGCCGCGCCTGAACTTGTCGCAATCGCGGGAAAGCGTCAACTCGCCGGTCGGCCGGTCGGCCGGTCGGCCGGTCGGCTCGGCCGGTTGCGGCCGGACTCACCGGGACGTGTCGGTTCCGCCGGCCGGCGCGGCTTGCGAGGGCGCACCCGGGGCCGCCGGCGGCGGCAGGGCGGCGCCCGACGGATCGGACGGCGTCTCGGCGGCAGCTTTACGCGATTTCCTGGCCCGTGGGGCGGGCGGGGTTTGCGCCGGGGACGGCGGCGTCTCGCCCGTGCTTGAGGCGACAAACGGTTTGGGGGTCGGACCGGCCGGGGGCTGGCCCGGCGGCGTCTGGGCAGCCGGCGTCTGGGCAGCCGGCGCAGTCGCCTTTTCGACAGAGCCGGCTTTCGGCTGGATTTCCAGGCCGCCAGGTCGGGGGCCGGTCGTTTTGTCCTTGGCCTTTTTTCCCGGGCCGGCAGTCTGGTCCGCCTCTCCCCCCCGCTTTTTCGTCACATGGGGCCGAGGGGGATTGTCCCCCCCGGGAACGGCCAGAGGCGGCATGACGGCCAGCCCCAGGGCCTTGGCCGCCGCCGCGTTGCCCGGGTCCACGGCCAAGGCGCGCTCATAGGCCCGCTTGGCCTCGGCCGGCCGGTCGGCCAGGGCGGCGGCCAGGCCTTCGTCCTCGGCCAGACGCGACAGGAAAAAACGCGCTCCGGCCGCGTCCGGGTGGATGCTCAAGGCCTGCCCCCAGGCGCTGGCCGCCAGATGGGCCTGGCCCTGGCGACGATAGACCAGCCCGAGCAGTTCCAGGGCGGCGGTGTTGCGCGGTTCGAGTTCCAACGCCGCTTCCAGCTCCAGCCGGGCATTGGCCGGCGCGTCGAGACGCCAGTAGGCGTAGCCGGTAAGAAACCGGACCAGGGCGTCGCCGGACTCGGCCTGCTGCACCTTGGCCAAAAGGCCCACGCCCTCGGCCGTGCGGCCCTCTGCCAGGGCGGCCAGGCCCTGGCCGAGCAGGCTTCGGACATTGCCCGGATCCGCCTTGGCCATGGCCGCGAATCGGCCGGCCGCCGCCGTCGGCTGGTCGGCAAGCAAGTCCAGGCAGCCCAGGCTCCACAGGGCGAACAGATCGTCGGCCCGGGCGGCCAGGGCCTTTTCCAGCTCCGAGCGGGCCTGATCGGTCTGGCCCGTGCCGGCCAGGGCCAGACCCAGCCGGGTGCGGGCGTAGGGGTTGTCCGGATCGCCGGCCAGGGCGGCGGCAAAGGATTGGGCCGCCAGTTCAAATCGGCTGCGCAGCAGGGCTTCCGTGCCGATGAAGAGCTGGTCGTCCAGGGTGGCGGCCCGGACCGGGGTCGGGACCACGGCGAGCGCCGCCGCGAGCAGAAACGGCAAACAGGCTTTATGCATGCCCGGGGCTTGGCAAAGCAGCGGGGGCCTGTCAAGACCGGGTATGGCCGGCAGCGGCGCTTTGGTGTAGAGGAAAACCCCGCGATGCCCGGGTTTGGCCGGGACGGGACAAGGCCGGTCAGGACCGGCCAAGGAGCGGCGCCATGCGTCCAGGCAACCGATATGCGGCCGTGCTGGCCCTGGCCCTGGCCCTTGGCGGCCCGGGCTGCACCGCGACCAACCAGACCGGACAGGCCCGCGCCGTCGAGACCTCTTATCCGTCGCCGGACTATCCGGCCACGGCGGGATCTGGACAACCGAACGCCGTGGCCCCGGCCCCGCAAGCGGGGGCCAAACTGGCCGAGCGGCCTCTGGCCACGCCGCCGCCGGCCGCTGTCAATCCGGCCCCGGCCCCGGCCGCCGGCAAGCCGACCCCGGTCGCTCCCGTTGTCGCGCCGAGCCAGGCCGGGCGCTTTGCCGCCATGGACGCCGACCATAACGGCCGTATCACCCTGGAGGAGTGGCGCGCCTTCCAGGAACGCGAATTTCGCCGCCTCGACGCCAACGACGACGGCGTGATCAGCCGCGAGGAAATGGATGCGCCGCCTCGCGCAACGGCCGTTCCGGCCGCCCGGCCACGGCCCTGACCCGGGCCGCCGGCCCGGCCCGGAGCCCGGAAACGAGACGCTACGACCCAGACAAGGAGCTGCTATGAGTTCGCCCGTAATCCCCGTGCCCAAGGGCTTTTCCTTCGCCACCGCCGCCGCCGGGTTCAAATATGCCACCGGCCGCGACGACCTGGCCCTTATCGTCAGCGACGGACCGGCGGTCGCCGCCGGCGTGTTCACCAAAAATCTCTTCCAGGCCGCTCCGGTCACCGTGGCCAAGGCCCAGCTCACCGCCAGCGGCGGCCATGCCCGGGCCATCCTGGTCAATGCCGGCCAGGCCAACGCCTGCACCGGCACGGCCGGCATCACCGACTGCCGCGAGACCTTGTCCCTGGTCGCCAAGGCCACCGATCTCTCCCCGGAGGAAATCCTGCCGGCCTCCACCGGCGTCATCGGGGCGCGGCTTAAAATGGACAAATGGAAGGCCGTGATCCCGGCCCTGGCCGCCAACCTGGGCGAAACCGCCCCCGTGGCCGCGGCCAAGGCCATCATGACCACCGACGGCTTCCCCAAGATCGCCTGGGGCACGCTGACCACCGACTCGGGCGAGGTGCGGGTGCTCGGCATGGCCAAGGGCGCCGGCATGATCGCCCCCAACATGGCCACCATGATCGGGGTGCTTCTGTGCGACGCCCAGGTCGGGTCGTTGTGGTGGCAGGAGGCCGTGGCCGCCGCCGCCGACCGCAGCTTCAACAGCATCACCGTGGACGGCGACACCTCCACCAACGACTGCGTCCTGGCCCTGGCCAACGGCGCTTCCGAAGTGGTCATCGACTCGGCCGAGGGCCGGCAAGCCCTGCTCGCCGTCATGGTGGACGTCTGCCAGACGTTGGCGGCCATGCTGGTCCAGGACGCCGAGGGCGGCACCAAGATCCTGCGCATCAAGGTCCAGGGCGCGGCCTCCCACGCCGAGGCCGAACTGGCGGCCCGGGCCGTCGGCAACTCGCCCCTGGTCAAGACGGCCTTTTTCGGCCGCGACGCCAACTGGGGCCGCATCGTGGCCGCGCTTGGCCGCTGCGGGGCCGTTTTCGATCCCGATGAGGTGTCCGTGCGCATCGGCGGGGTGCCGGTCTTCGAGGGTGGCATGCCCGTGGCCGACGACCTGGACGCGCTGCTCGCTCCCCACATGCGCCGGGGCGAAATCCCCATCGACGTGGAACTGGGCGGCGGACCGGGCCGCTACCTGCTGCTGGCCTCGGACCTGACCTACGATTATATCAAGATTAACGCCGACTACCGTACGTAACCGAGAGGCGTGAGAGAGAAGAGGGAAGAATACCTCCG
>JBKICS010000278.1:0-4661 GCA_046567015.1 Acidobacteriota bacterium
AAGACCAGGACAAATCCCGCCAGAATACAGCCGCAAAGCGTTCCGAGCTTGCCTTTGACGCTTACAGGCACACGTGGTCCCCGTGTCTTTCCACTCCGTCTCCCTGGCCTGGCCGGCCCTGCGGTTGGCGGGCGTCCCATCGAAACGGGCCGCTGGTTGGAGGCGTACGGCAGCTTCATTTTAGCCGAAGCCGCAACGGTTTACCAGTAGCTCGCGCCAAGTTTCACATGCAGGCTCGCGAAAGGCGGGAGTCCCGGACGGCCGAAGCCGTCCGGGACCGGTCAGGGCGGGACAAACAGCAGAATGGGACTCGGTTACTCGATGTCCTTGGCATATGCGCCATATCCGGCCGATTCGAGATCCTTGGCCGGGATAAAGCGCAGGGCGGCGGAGTTCATGCAGTAGCGAAGGCCGGTGGGCTTGGGGCCGTCCGGGAAGACATGGCCCAGATGGGAGTCGGCCACCCGGCTGCGCACCTCGGTGCGGGTCGAAAAAAGGCTCTTGTCGGTGCGTTCGACCACGGCGTCGGGGCGTATGGGCTTGGTGAAGCTCGGCCAGCCCGTGCCCGAATCGTACTTGTCCCGGGAACTGAACAGCGGCTCCCCGGACAGCGCGTCGACGTAGAGGCCGGCCGCCTTGTTGTTCCAGTAGGGGTTGTCGAAGGGACGCTCGGTGCCGTTTTGCCGGGTCACCTCGAATACGATGGGCGCAAGCTGGCTGCGCAGCACGCTGTCGGGCGGCCGCTTGTAGGTCTCCCAGGCCGGCGCGCCGGAGGCGGCGGCAGCCGGGGCGGCGACGTCCTTGGCCGGGATCGGCGCGGCGGCGTCCTTGCCCCAGGTCGTCTCCAGGAACTGGTCGCGCCCGGAGAACGTGCGGTAGGTCTGGTACTGGACCTTGTGGGTGCGGTAGTAGTCCTGGTGGTAGGCCTCGGCATTGGTGAAGAAGGTGAACGGCAGAACCGGGGTGACGATGGGGCGCTTGAAGCGGCCGGTGGCGGCCAGATCGGCCAGGGCCTGTTCGGCGACGCGCTTTTGCTCCTCGTCATGGACGAAGATGGCCGTGCGGTATTGCCGGCCCCGGTCGGCGAACTGGCCGCCCGGGTCGGTGGGATCGATATGGCGCAGGAAGGTGTCCAGGACTTGCCGGTAGGTGACGCGGGTCGGATCGAAAAAGACCTGCACCGCTTCATAGTGGCCGGTCGATCCCGAGGAAACCTCCTCGTAGGTGGGGTGGGGTTCCGTTCCGCCGGTATAGCCGGAAACCACGGCGGTCACGCCGGGCAGCTTTTCCATATCCGATTCCACGCACCAGAAGCAGCCGCCGGCCAGGGTGGCCACGGCCTGGGTGGAGGTTTGGCTGGGCATGGGATTCTCCTTGCCGGCGGCGGCCGGTGGGGCCGCGCCGGACGTATCGGGCTTGGCGGCCTGGGCCGGCAGAATGGTCCAAGCCAGAAGCAGGGCCAGAAGGGACATATATCGGATGATGTTCATGGCGTTCTCCTTGGGCCAAGATCGGGATCAAGGCCGACAGCGCGTTCCAGAAGCCCCTCGGCCAAAGGGGAGGGGGACTCCGGGGCGCGGAGAAAATCGTGCAGCATCGTCGCGTCGGCAAAGGCCAGGGTCGCCGCCATGGGGCGACAGGGGACAGCGCCCGCGCCGAGGATGCTTTCGAGAATATAACCACCCGTTGCGGTTTTGTACAAGGTCAGCTCCCAGAAACGCGTCCCTGCGCCGACGATTTCGCGTTCATCGATGCTGGCCAGGCGTGTGATCCAATCGGGCTGGAGCCGGCGGCCGGCGGTCGGCGGCGGATACGATGCTGAGCCGTTCATGCGGGTGCTCCTTGCCAGGGCAGAGGCGATGCCAGGCACCATCAAGAATCGGGCCGCAATGGGTCGTGGATAATATTTTTGAATGATTGGAGAAATACGAGAGCGTCAGGAGCGGACCAAGCGCATTCCCAGGAAAGAGGAGTTGCCGGGGAAGAATCCGACGAAGCGACGACTGTCGGGGCCGGACATCGGGCGTTCCGGTCCCGGCCAGGACGCGGCCAAAGTGCCCTTATGGGCTCTGGTGCTTGGCCTCGGCGTTGGCCGGGAGGTCGGCCTGACCGGCCGTCGGCAGGGTGGTGGCCGCGTCGGCGGCGGGCGTGGTCAGGGTGGCTGACAAGACGCGCAACGTTCCGCCGTCGCCGTCGTACATGCCGAACCCCACCTGCCCGGCGGCCAGGCTGGCGTCGGTTGTGGCGAAGACTTCGCTGCCGTTGATAAAAAAGGTCAGGCTCGACCCAAAGGCCACGACTCGCAATTCATTGGTGTCGTTGGGGTTGATGATGACGGTGCCGGTCCAGGGCTTCAGCACGATCCAGTTGCCGCCGACGGTCAGCTTCCAGACCGTGAACAGCCTGGCGTTGCTGTAGGCGAACCAATAGCCGGCGGCGATGTCGCCGCTGTCGTCCTCAGGGGTCGCTTCGGCCCGAAAATAGATGGCGTTGGCGCTGTTTTGGGAAACCGTGCGGTGCATGACGACGCGGTAATCCAGGTTGGCGTAGGTCGCACCGGCGCGGGTCAGGTAGAAATACCGGCCGCTCGTCGTGCCCGTGACCGTGGCCGCCCCGGCGTCGATGGTCCACGGCCCGGAGGAATTGGCGGTCCAGTTGGCGAGGTTCGTGTCGAAGGTTTCGCTAAATCCCCCGCCCGGCGCGACGTTGCCCGGGCCGATGACGGCCGGGATGCCAAGGGGCAGCAGGTTTACGCCGCCTCCGCTGGCCAGGAGCGCCTGCGCTCCTGCCGGCTGCCGGGCCTGGGCCAAGGCGGGAGACGCCAGGGCCGAGGCGACAAGGCAGGCGGCGAACAGGCTTCTGAGGATCGACTGCATGGGGGCTCCCTGCCGGCCTTGCCGGTGTGTGGCCCGGCCGTGTCGTACTCGCGTCGTGGCACGCGGCATCCCAACAGATATTGCAGGATGGGGGCCGTGTCCATCGGCCCGGCCGGAAAAACGGCCGGTCGGCGTCGGGAGACGGCGACGGAAGGCGATCATCCGGGCGCACCTGGAGCAGGACGCCCAGAGCGATGCCGGTACGAGCCAGACGCCGGCGGCGATCACTCGGGCGCGCCTGGAGCAGGGCTGCCCGGGCGAAGTCCCAGTCCGTGCTTGCGCATAAGGCCGTAGAGACGCGATTGGCTGAGGCCCGACAGGTCCATGGCGGCGCGGATCTCCCCCCGGCAGGCCCCGAGCAGGCGGAGCAGATAGGCGCGTTCCACCCGGTCGTGGGCGGTCTTCTTGTAGGCCTCCCAGTTGAGGTCGGCCTCGGGTTCCGGCGGTTCGAAGCTGGTCTCCTGCGGCGGCTTGCCGGGCTTGCGTTCGGTGCGGGAGGGATGTCCCCGGCGGGCCGCCCGGGAGCGCACCAGGCGGGCCCGGGCGTCGCGCGGCAGATGCGAGGGCAAAAGCTCCGGCTCCAAGGGCGCGGCAGCCACCAGCGCCTCCAGGACGTGCACCAGTTCGCGGACGTTGCCCGGCCAGTCATAGCCGGAAAACAGGTCGAGCAGCTCGGTCGAGAGCCCGGCCAGGGGCAGCTTGCCCCGGCGGCAGATGCGGGTGAGGTGGTATTCGGCGATTTCGGGCAGATCCTCGGTCAGCTCGCGCAAGGGCGGCGGGGCGATGGTCACGGCCCGGATGCGGTAGAACAGGTCGGCCCGGAAGGTTCCGGCCTCGACCATGGCGGAAAGCTCCCGGTTGCTGGCGCTAACCAGCCGAAAATCGACGGGGATTTCCCGATTGTCGCCAAGCGGCCGGTAGGTGTGGCTCTCGAGCAGCCGCAAAAAGCCCTTTTGCATCTCAAGCGACAGCTCGCTGATCTCGTCCAGGAACAAGGTGCCGCCATGGGCCCTGGCGAGCAGGCCCGGCTTGTCGCCCGAGGCCCCGGTGAAGGCCCCCCGGCGATGGCCGAACAGCTCGCTGGCCATGATGGTTTCCTGGAGCCCGGCGCAGTCCACGATGACGAATTCGGCCGCGCTGCGCGAACTGTTGTCGTGGATGGCCCGGGCGAAAAGCTCCTTGCCGGTGCCGGTCTCGCCGACGAGCAGGACATTGGCCTGGCTCCTGGCGGCGCGGCCCAACTGGCGCAGGGTCCGCTCCATGGCCGGGCCGACGCCGACGATGCCGGGGCGGCGCACGGTCAGGGCGTCCTGCTTTTTCTCCCGGAACCGCAGGGCGCGCAGGCAAGCCAACCGCAGGGCCTCCAGGCTGGCGGATTTCTCGATGTAGTCCCAGGCGCCGCTTAAAATGGCCAGTTCCGCGCCGTCAGGGTCGCCCGTGCCGGTGATGATCACCACTTCGGGCTCGCTTGGCAGGGCGCGCAGGCGCGGCAGCAGATCGAGCCCCGAACCGTCGGGCAGGCGCACGTCCAGAAAAACCAGGTCGAATTCAGCGGCCTGGGCCCGGCTGTCGGCCTCGGCCACCGACCCGGCCCGAACGACGTCGTGGCCCTCGGCCCCAAGCAGCCGGCACAGGAATTCCTGGAAGAAGGCGTCGTCGTCGATAACCAGGATGTGGGCCATGGCGCGTCGCTTCAGGGACTGGCGGTCAGGTAGGGATGGGCGCGAACGGCCCGCAGCACCGTGGCCAGGGCTTGCCCGGCCAGAACATGGCTTTCCCGGCAGG
>JBKICS010000279.1:0-4164 GCA_046567015.1 Acidobacteriota bacterium
CCCCCGCCAAGAACCCCCTAATACTTTTCCCCTCAAGGGGGTCCGGGGGGGATTATCCCCCCCGGCCGCCGGAGGCGTCTTTTCTTTTCTTTCTTTTTCTACCCTACAACCTCACCGTCACCTGGGACGCCGACGCGATGGCCTTGGCCTTGGCTTCTTCCACGTCCTTGCCCAGGGCCAGCGCCACGCCCAGGCGGCGAATGCCCCGGACCTCGGGCTTGCCGAACAGCCGGATGGCGGTGTCCGGCTCGGCCAGGGCGGCCGGGGCGATGTCGAAGCTCGGGGAGGTGGAGTCCCCCTCGCCCAGGATGACCCGCGAGGCGGCCGGGCCGTAGAGCCGGATGCTCGGGATGGGCAGGCCCAAAATCGCCCGCACGTGCAGGGCGAACTCCGAGAGGTCCTGGGAAATGAGCGTCACCATGCCGGTGTCATGGGGCCGGGGCGAGACCTCGGAAAAGATCACCCGGTCGCCCTTGACGAACAGCTCCACGCCGAAGATGCCGCGTCCGCCCAGGGCCGTGGTGACGGCTTCGGCCATGCGCTTGGCCTCGGCCAGGGCCGAGCCGGTCATGGGATGGGGCTGCCAGGATTCGCGGTAGTCGCCTTTCTCCTGGCGGTGGCCGATGGGGGCGCAAAAGCTGGTGCCGCCGACGTGGCGCACGGTCAGGAGCGTGATTTCGTAGTCGAAATCCACGAACCCTTCCACGATGACCCGTCCGGCCCCGGCCCGGCCGGCGGTCTGGGCGTACTCCCAGGATTTTTCCGCTTCGGCGGCGTTTTTGGCCACGCTTTGGCCCTTGCCCGAGGAGGACATGACGGGCTTGATGACGCAGGGGAAGCCGATGGCCTGGCAGGCGGCCAGAAATTCGTCCCTGGTGTTGGCGAAACGGTAGGGCGAGGTGGTGAGCCCCAGTTCCTCGGCGGCCAGGCGGCGGATGCCCTCGCGGTCCATGGTCAGCCGGGCGGCCCGGGCCGTGGGCACCACGTGGACGCCCTCGGCCTCCAGGGCGAGCAGTTCCTCGGTGGCGATGGCCTCGATTTCCGGCACCACGAAGTCGGGCTTCTCGGTTTCGATGATGCGGCGAAGGGCTCCGGCGTCGAGCATGCTGATGACGTAGCTGCGCTGGGCGACCTGCATGGCCGGGGCATTGGCGTAACGGTCCACGGCAATGACCTCGACGCCCAGGCGCTGGGCCTCGATGGCTACTTCCTTGCCGAGTTCGCCGGAACCGAGCAGCATGAGTTTGGTGGCGGACGCCGTGAGCGGGGTGCCGATGATCGCCATGAAGACCTCCTTGGCAGGTTGATTGCGGGCTGGCGGAAGCTACCGGGGCGGCGCGGGAAGGACAAGTATTTTTGGGGGAACAGGGGGCGATCGCGCCGGCCGGCCGGGCCTGCCGCCGGGGGCTTGCCGGGGCAGGGACGGCTGCGGCGCGGCGCGGACGTTACGCGTGCCTGGGCGACAGGCCAAGCCGCCGCACGCGCCCCCGGGTCGGCGGCCCGGCCTTTCCCCTTGACCGCCGGGCTGTGCCTTTCCTAGATTGCAGACTGGATGCCCCAAATATCCCATGCCCGGAGGTCAACGGCCATGTCGCACGTATGCCTGCTGCTGAGTCTGCTCCTGCTGCTCGGGTCCGCCGGCCCGGCCTCGGCCGCCTCGGAAAAGGCCGCGGCCCTGCGCACGGCCAACGATCTGGTCTCCTACACGCCGCCGGACGCCTTTCTCTCCGGCATGTTTCTGGCCGACGAGCGGGAGCCGGCCTTCCTGTTCGGGCCGGTGTCGGATTTCGTCGCCTCCCGCAACTGTCCCGTGACCTGGCTGATCGAGCGGGGGGAGAAGGAGCGTATCGCCAAGCCGGCCGACCCGGACGCACCCCTGGAATACACCCTGTTCCTGGAAGAGGATTGCCCGGGGCAGGTGCGCTACGACGTGTTCGTGGACCAGAGCGCCATGACGCCCAAGCAGTGGCTTCAGTGGCGGCAGCAGTTCCACAAGAACAAGGCCGAGGGGGAATACGGCACCACCCGCGACCGGCTGGAAAAGGCCGTGGCCGACGGGATGCGCGTCGGGGGCGAGCTGCGCTTCATTCTGGTCGACGGCGAATTGAGCCTGGGCAAAACCCCGGAGGCCTGCCTGGGGCCGGAGCTGGCCTTCGAGCCCAGCTACGACCTGACGCAGGGGACGAAACTGACCCGGGCCTGCCCGCCGGAAAAGGCGCCCTAGCGAGCCGTCCCTTGCGCACCCGCCGCAAACCCCGGCCGGCGCTCAGCGGGTGGCCTTGAATTCCCTGGATTCCACCACGGCCAGCAGCGCCGCCAGGTCGTCGATGGACTTGGCGGTGACCAGCCGCTTTTCGCCCATGACCAGGGCCAGGGCGTGGATGTTGGTGTTTTCCCGCGACAATTTCAGGATTTCCCGGGTGATCCGCCAGAAATCGGACCAGTCGGCCTTGGCCGCGTCCAGGCTGGCCTGGTCCGCCGGCGGGGTCGCCGTGGCCAGGTTGTTCAGGGCGGCGTCCACCTGGTCGTTTAGGGCCGTGATCCGGGCCTCCAGGGCGTCCATGCCGGCCTCGGTGCTCTCCTCGATGTGCGGGGCGTGCAGGGCCAGGATCGTATACCCGGCGGCAATGGCGCGCAGCGCCTCCCGGGCGGCCGGACAGTCGGGACCGTCGGCCAGGGGGGCCAGCGCCTCCCGGAAACGTTCCAGGGCTTGGGCGGCTGCGGTGCGCGAGGTCAGGGCGGCGCGCAGGTTGGTGTTGCGCCCGATCAGGCGCATGATCTCGGCGTCCACGGCGGCGATCTTGATAAAATCGGCGGTTACCGGAACCAGGGCGGCGAGTTCCTTGGCGTCGCCGCCCTGATTGACCAGTTCGGTCAGCCGGGCGAGGTCGTCCCTGGCCGCAGCCATGCCCTGGCGGGCCTGATCCACGAAGGCGGCCGCCTCGGACTGGCTGGCGGAGAGCACGGCGTTTTTCTCGGCGGCAACCGCCAAGAGCAGGGAAAGCCGCGTGCTTTCCACCAGCCGTTCCTTTTCCAGCATGGCGTGCAGGGCGTACTGGCCCTTGTCCAGGGAGCAGGCGGCCAGCCAGATTGCGGCGCAAAGCGCCAGGAGCGCCGCGACGACGGTTCGGTCGGGGCGGGCAAAACGGCGAACGGTGGGCATGGGGCGCTCCTTGGGCAGGCCTGGAAAATGGGTGGCGAATGCTGCCGGTGTACTCCAGGACCAAGGCGCGAACAAGGGGCCGGGCCGGGCTTGCCAGCAGCATTTTTGCGGGGAAGCTCCGCCGATATTGACGCCGGCCGGTCCCGGCGTTATTTCCCGGGCGAACGCTTAATTCCGCCTGGGGCGGGAGCGGGGGAACCACTTTTGGGGCGTATCGTCACTTTGGCGTAGGGCAACCTCTTCGGCCCGAGCCCGTCAGCTAACCTCGTCAGCGTCGAAGGGGAGACCTCCGGACAACCGCTGGTTTCCCGTAAAACCGGCCTGCCGGAGGTATGCCCATGGCTTACGCCCTTTCCTTGAGGCGGGTCGACCGACCCGTTTATTCGTGCCTGTTCCTTCACGATTTCCCCGATTGCGCCCGGTCTGCCCCAGGCTCGCCGCATCCGCCACGGCCCGCCTTGGCTGCCTCCTCCGGTTAGACGCGCCCTCTCTTCGCGCCAGCGCGCCCTGTCCCCGCTCTTCGCGGCAGCGTGTTCCCATGGTCCGGGAACGCCGCGCCGTCCCTCGTCTCGCCTGGAGGAGGCCGCCATGTCCCAGGAAAATCACAAGCCGCTCACCCGGCAGGTCAAAAACATCGTCATCGGCAAGTCGCTGAACCTGGCCGACCAGTCCATCTTCCATCATCTGTCGCTCATCGCCTTTTTCGCCTGGGTGGGACTGGGGGCCGACGGCCTGTCCTCGTCCTGTTACGGTCCGGCCGAGGCCTATCTGGCGCTCGGCAACCACATCTACCTGGCCATCTTCGTGGCCCTGGCCTCGGCCGCCACCATCTTTATCATCAGCGCCGCCTACACCCAGATCATCGACCTCTTCCCCACCGGCGGCGGCGGCTACATCGTGGCCACCAAGCTGCTCTCCCCCAAGCTCGGCATGATCTCCGGCTGCGCCCTGCTCATCGACTATGTCCTGACCATCTCCATCTCCATCGCCAGCGGCGCGGA
>JBKICS010000280.1:0-7471 GCA_046567015.1 Acidobacteriota bacterium
CATCCTCCCCTCTCCCGGCGCATTGCGGCCGGCGGGGCCTTTTTTGGCCCATTTCAGGCCGCTTGGCAACCGGCCGTACCCCCCCTTGGCTTCGTCTTGGAAATAGGCTAGGATCGTGAAGTCTCGCGACCTGGGGGAGTGGTCCGAGTTCTCTTTTATAACCAATTAATATGATTGAAATAACTGCTGCGGTCCGATGACGCCCGCGCCCCAATATGCATCCGGTGACGGCGTGCTCAAAAACGATTTCCGTCAGCATCTTCTGCGCACCTGCCCGGAGCAGGATCTCCGTCGCTGGTTCGATCCCCTCGACATTTCCATAAGCGAGGCCGACCAGTCCTATTGCGTGGTCTTTCCGCACGCCTATTTCGCCGCCTGGTTCGACGGCTCGGTCAAGGAACTCTTCGAGCGCCAGCTGGCCCAGTACGTCGGTCCCGGCCATACGCTGCGCTACCGCAGCCGGGGCCCCCAGGGCGCGACCGGGGCGGGCGCGCCGCATCAGCCCGCCGGCGCCGCCGTGGTCACGGATTTTCCCTACGGCCACCGCTTCACCTTCGAGACGTTTCTGGCCAACGAGAAAAACGCCTTTCCACTGGCCCTGGCCCGGGAAGTCTCCCGGGGGGGCGAGGTGCGCTACAACCCCTTTCTCGTGTGCGGCCCGTCCGGCTCGGGCAAGACCCATATCCTGCGGGCCATGGCCAATGCCGTGGCCAAGGGCCAGCCCGAGGCCAGCGTCTATTTCGGCTCGGTTGCCGACGTGCAGGGCCTTTTCGCCGACCCCGGCCGCTCGGGGCCGGAGATCCGGGCCGAGCTGGCCGGGCATGACTGGCTTTTCATCGACGAACTGACCGACATCGCCCGAGCCCCGGACCTGGAACAGGAACTCATCGGCGTCTTCAACGCCTTCCACGACGCCGGCCGGCAGATGGTCTTTTCCAGCCGCGAACGGGCCGCCTCCTGCGATTTTCTCGATCCCACCTTCCGCTCGCGCCTGGAATGGGGGCTCATGGTCCATTTGAAGGCCCCGGACCTGTCGGTGCGCAGCCAGTTCGTGGAGCAGATCAACAAGGACAAGCGCCTGGGGCTTTCCCGGGAACAAATCCTCACCCTGGCCAGCCGGTTCGAGAGCTTTCGCCGTCTGGAAGGGGTGCTGCTACGCATCGAGGCCTTTCGCCAGCACGCCGGGGGCGAACTGTCGGAAGCGGAATTTTCCCGGCATATCCGGCTCTCCGAGGACAAGAAGGCCCCGGAACTGACCCCGGACCGGGTGCTCGCCGTGTGCGCCGAGCATTTCGGCATCCCGGCCCGGGAGATCACCGGCCCGGGACGCAAGAAGGAACTGGTCTTTGCCCGGCAGGCGGCCATGGCCTTGTGCCGGGCGCTGCTCGGCATGTCCTACCCGGCCCTGGGCAAGATTTTCGGCGGCAAGGACCACTCCACGGTCCTGTATTCGATCCGAAAATTCCAGCAAATGCTGGATGATAACCAAGATACGAAACTTTTATTCCGACAACTCTCCAAGAAGTGTCGCCAGGCAGGCCCGGCATGAGCGCACGCCTCGCCGCCGGTTCCAACCGCGCCTTGCCGGTCGCTTGCGCAACCGTTATTTTTCCTGTGCAAACAAATGGTTGGCGCATGTGGGAACAGAGGAACAGCCCCTACTACTCCGACAACCTTAAATCTCTTTTATCCTTGAAGACAAAAGGCGTCGCGCGCCGCACGCCAAGGAGACGCCCATGCAACTGACGGTCTTTCGAAACGACATCATCGACGGACTGCAAAAATCCTCGGGCATCATCCCGGCCAAGACCGGGGCCGCCTTTTTGCGCACCATCTGGCTCGAAGCGGCCGGCGGGGCGCTGCGCATCCTGTCCACGGACTCGAGCCTGGAATTCACCGGCCAGTACGCGGCCAAGGTGGCCAAGGAGGGCCTTTGCGGCGTCCAGGGCAAAAGCTTTTTCGAGCTGGTGCGCAAGCTCCCCCCGGGAGAGATCAGCCTGACCCTGGACGAAGCCTCGGGCAACCTGCTCATCAAGCAGGGCTCGCGCCGCTACAAGCTGCCCGTGTCCGACCGCAACTGGTTCCAGCCCTTCTCCACCTTCCCCGAGGATGGCGGCGTGACCTGGTCCGGCGATTTTCTCCAGGAGATCATCGAGCGCGTGGCCTATTGCATCTCCGACGAGGACACCATGGAGGCCATGGCCTGCATGTATTTCCGCCCGGTGCCGGGCGAGGCCAAGATCGAGGTCTGCGGCTTAAACGGCCACCAGTTTTCCCTGGTCGGCTTTTTAAACGACGACATCAGCGCCATGCTGCCCCCGGAAGGGATCCTCATTCAGAAAAAGTACGTCACCGAACTCAAGCGCTGGCTGACCAGCGAGGAAGTGGAACTGGCCATGGGCCAGAAACGGCTCTTCTTCCGCACGGTCAAACGCGACGAGGCCGTGCCCGACGCGCCGCCGCGCATCGAGACCTTCAGCCTGCCCTTAAGCTTCTACCAGTACCCGGACTACAACGCCTTCGTGTCCAAGCTCACTACCGACGGCGTCTCGACGCTGACCATCGACCGCCTGGAGTGCATCGACGCGTTGGAGCGCGTGGCGATTTTTAACACCGACAACAACCGCTGCGCCTATTTCCTGTTCGACGGCCCCACGGAACTGTCGCTCAAAAGCCAGGGCCAGGAAGCCGGCGAGGCCTCCGAGACCCTGGAATGCGTCTTTGCCGGGAGCCTGGACAAGGTGGCCTTTCCGACCAAGGACCTAACCGACATCCTGGGCCATTTCGATTCCCCCCGGGTGACGATGACCCTCACCGGAGCCGAAGGCCCCTGCGGCATCGTGGGCGAGAACGACGCCCAGAGCCTGGTCATCATCATGCCCATGAAAATTGTCGAAGAGACGTATTATAGCGAGGAAGACATCGCATGAGTCAGGAGAAGACGCCCCAGTCATACGACGCCAGTTCCATTACCGTCCTTGAGGGGCTTTCGGCCGTGCGCAAACGCCCGGCCATGTATATCGGTTCCACGGACATTCGCGGCCTGCACCACCTCGTCTATGAAGTCGTGGACAACTCCATCGACGAATCCATGGCCGGATACTGCGACCGCATCGGCATCACCATCCATCTGGACAACTCGGTCACCGTCTCGGACAACGGCCGCGGCATCCCGGTGGACCTGCATCCCAAGGAAGGCAAGCCGGCCGTCGAAGTGGTCATGACGGTGCTCCACGCCGGCGGCAAGTTCGACAACGACGCCTACAAGGTCTCCGGCGGCCTGCACGGCGTCGGCGTCTCGGTGGTCAACGCCCTGTCGGAATACCTCGAGGTCACCGTGCGCCGGGACGGCAAACGCCACCAGATGCGCTTCGAGCGCGGCGCGCCGGTCACCAAGCTCACGGTCATCGGCGACGCCGAATCCACCGGCACCACCATTCGCTTTCTGCCGGATGAGGAAATTTTCGAGACCAGCCAGTTCAACCACGAGACCCTGGCCAAGCGGTTCGAGGAACTGGCCTACTTAAACCGCAAGCTCGAACTGGATTTCCGCGACGAACGGACCAACGAACGGGCCACCTACCGTTTCGACGGCGGCCTGAACGAATTCGTGGCCGACCTCAACGCCGGCGAGCAGACCATCCACGACATCATCGCCGGTTCCGGCGAAGCCGACGGCCTGGTGGTGGATTTCGCCCTGCAGTACAATGCCAATTACAAGGAAGAAGTCCTCACCTTCGCCAACAACATCCGCACCCGGGAAGGCGGCACCCATCTGCAGGGCTTCAAGACGGCGCTGACCCGGGCCATTAACACCTATATTGAAAAAGCGGACATCCCCAAGAAATTCAAACAGAAACTGACCGGCGACGATGTCCGCGAGGGACTGACCGCGGTTATTTCCGTCAAGCTTCCCCAGCCCCAGTTCGAGGGCCAGACCAAGACCAAGCTCGGCAACTCCGAAGTGGCCGGCCAGGTGGCCAAGATGGTCTTCGAGGCGATAAACATCCATTTCGAGGAGAACCCGAAAGACGCCAAGGCCATCGTGGAAAAGGCCGTGGACGCCGCCCGGGCAAGGGAGGCCGCGCGCAAGGCCAAGGAGCTGGTGCGGCGCAAGGGCGCGCTCTCCGACCACTCCCTGCCCGGCAAGCTGGCCGACTGCCAGTCGAAAAAGCCCGAGGAATCCGAACTCTTTATCGTCGAGGGCGACTCGGCCGGCGGCTCGGCCAAGCAGGGGCGCGACCCCCGCTTCCAGGCCATTTTGCCCCTTCGCGGCAAGATCTTAAATGTCGAGCGAACCCGCACGGATAAGATGCTTGGCAACAAGGAAATCAGAAATCTCATCACCGCCATCGGCCCCACCCCGTCCATGGGCGATGAAGAGAACGAGGAAAAAGAAGCCGAGAACATGGCCCGGCTTCGCTACCACAAAATCGTCATCATGACCGACGCCGACGTGGACGGCGCGCACATCCGCACGCTGCTCCTCACCTTCTTCTACCGGCGTTATGAGAAGCTCATCACCAGCGGCTACGTCTACATCGCCCAGCCGCCGCTCTACCGCGTGTTCAAGGGCGATTTCGAGCGCTTCATCAAGGACGAGGAAGAGCTGTCGAGTTTCCTCTTGGGCCGCATCGGCGAAGACGTCACCGTGGCCTCGGGCGAGGTTTCCTTTGTCGGCGAGAGCCTGACGTCGCTCATTGAGCGCATCCGGTTCCTGGAAGCCCGGTTTCTGGAGGCGGCCGGCTACGGCCTGCCCGAGGATCTGCTCCTTTCCCTGCTCACGTTTCCGCGCCTCACCGCCTCGGACTTCGCCGGCATCGAGCTGCCCGAAGGGTTGGCCGAGCATCTGGCCGGGGTCAATTATACCGTCGCCGCCGAAGTCGAGGAAATGGACGAGGAACGCCGGCTCTACGCCGTCTTTATCGCGCCCAACATGGCCCGGCACCGCATCGCGGTGGAGTTTTTCAGCTCGAAAATCTACCGCCGGGCCCACGAGACCTACGCCGAGCTCATTGCCCAGTGCCCCACCCTGCCGCTGACCATCAGCCGCAAGGACGAGACCCGGGAAGTGGCCGGCTTTTTCGAACTCTACAAGACGCTCATGGACGACGCCCTCAAAGGCGTGAACATCCAGCGCTACAAGGGTCTGGGCGAAATGAACCCGGAACAGCTCTGGGAAACCACCATGAACCCGGAAAAGCGCAGCTTCCTGCAGGTCAATATCGAGGATCTCGACGAGTGCGACACCATTTTCTCCCAGCTCATGGGCGAAAAGGTCGAGCACCGCAAGAACTTCATTGACCGCAACGCCCTGTCCATCAAGGAACTCGACATTTAAGCGCGCGCCGTCGCCGCCAGGCGGCGGATGGAAACGGAGCAGGCCCGGGGATAAGCCCCCGGCGAAGCGGACCGGCCAGGGACACGCGCCCGGCCAAGCCGCGTAAAGCCTCCCCATTGCACTGGAGCATACTGTGAGCGATCAGATCCACATCGAGGAAGAGCTTAAGAAGTCCTATCTGGAATACTCCTTAAGCGTCATCATCGGCCGGGCCATCCCGGACGTGCGCGACGGACTCAAACCCGTGCACCGGCGCATCCTCTACGCCATGCACGACCTGTCCAACACGTACAACCGGCCGTATAAGAAGTCCGCCCGCGTGGTCGGCGACGTCATCGGTAAATACCATCCCCACGGCGACCAGTCCGTGTACGACGCCCTGGTGCGCATGGCCCAGGACTTCTCCATGCGCGACCCCATCGTCGACGGCCAGGGCAACTTCGGCTCCATCGACGGCGATGCCGCGGCGGCCATGCGATACACCGAAGTGCGCATGTCGCGTCTGGCCGGCGAATTTTTGGCCGACATCGAGAAGGAAACCGTCGATTTCCGCCCCAACTACGACAACAGCCTGCAAGAGCCGGCCGTGCTGCCGACCAAGGTGCCCAACCTGCTGCTCAACGGCTCCTCGGGCATCGCCGTCGGCATGGCCACCAACATCCCGCCGCACAACCTGGGCGAGCTGTGCGACGGCCTGCTCCATCTCCTTGACGCCCCGCAGTGCCCGGTCACGGACATCATCGGGCTGGTCAAGGGCCCGGACTTCCCCACCGCCGCCTCCATCTACGGCGGCAAGGGGCTGATCGAGGCCTATACCACCGGGCGCGGCAGCATCAAGATCCGGGGCAAGGCCGAGGTCGAGGAGCGCAAGAAAGACTATGCCTCGGTGGTCATCCGCGAGATTCCCTATGCGTTAAACAAGTCCTCGCTGGTGGAAAAGATCGCTGCGCTCATTAACGACGGCCGCATCGAGGGCGTCTCGGACCTGCGCGACGAATCCGACCGCAAGGGCATCCGCATTGTCCTTGACCTCAAAAAGGGCACGATCCCGGATATCGTGATAAATGCCCTCTACAAGTACACGCCGCTGGAAACGTCCTTTGGCATCAACATGCTTGTGGTCGCCGACAACCGTCCGGCCTTGCTCAACATCAAGCAGATGCTCGAGCATTTTCTGACCCACCGCCGCGACGTGATCCTGCGGCGCACCAAGTTCGATCTGCGCAAATCCGAGGAGCGGGCCCACATCCTCGAGGGCCTGCGCATTGCGCTGGACAACATCGACGAAGTGGTGGCTATCATCCGGGCCTCCAAGAACGCCGTCGAAGCCCGGGAACGTCTCATGGAGCGTTTCGACCTGTCCGAGCGCCAGGCCCAGGCCATCCTCGACATGCGCCTGCAGCGGCTGACCAACCTGGAGCGCCAAAAGCTCATCGACGAGTACAACGAGCTGATCAAGCTCATCGAGTACCTGCGCTCGATCCTGGAAAACGACGAGGTGCTGCGCGGGGTCATCCGCGACGAGATCACCGAGATCAAGTCGCGCTACGCCACGCCGCGCAAGACCGAGATCCTCGAGGATCTCGAAGGCATCAACATCCTCGACCTCATCCCGGACGAGGACGTGGTCATCACCTTGTCCCGGCGCGGCTACATCAAGCGCACCCGCATCGACAATTACCAGCAGCAAAAACGCGGCGGCAAGGGCATCGCCGGGGTTCTGACCTCGGGCGACGACTTCGTGCAGTCCTTTTGCGCCACCACCAACCACCAGCAACTGCTCCTTTTCACCAACCTCGGACGCATGTTCATGCTGCCGGTGCACCAGATTCCCGAAGGCCAGCGCACGGCCAAGGGGGCGCATATCGCCAATCTGCTCCCCATGGACAAGGAGGAATTCGTGGCCACGGCCCTGGCCATCCGCGAATTCTCCGAAGAGCGCTATTTCCTCTTCGTCACCCGCAAGGGCATGGTCAAACGCACCTGCACCGACCTGTACAAGAACTGCCGTTCGACCGGCATCATCGCCGTTGGCCTCAAGGAAAACGACGAGCTCTTGACGGTCAAGGAAATCGACGACGACACCGAAGTGCTGCTGGCCACCCGGCAGGGCCTGTCCAACCGGTTCCA
>JBKICS010000281.1:0-3244 GCA_046567015.1 Acidobacteriota bacterium
CGATTATTTTCTATCTTGGCAAGGACGTCGCTTGTTATTTTATAGACCCCACACTCAGTGCATGTTATTTCAAAAGTGTCGTCTGTTTTTTTCCATGAAGATATGTACTTTTCGCATGTTGGGCAATATTGTTTGTTGGCTAACATGTGCTTGCCTTAATTGTTTGTTGAGTGGTTTTGTTCTTGTCTTAACAATGTGCTGGGCTAGTTTGTTGCCTAGGTGAAATGCTTAGTTAATTTCTGGGCCGTCCCCTGGAACGGCGACACGCCGAACTTGTCCAATATCGCCAAAAATTCCTGGCGGCTCACCCCCGACAGTACCGCTGCCTTGGACCTGGACACCAGCCCTAACTCGTACCACTTGACGGCCGAGGCGAACCGCATCTCACGCACGAATCCCCCGGGTGTTTGCCAAAACGTGGAAAACACGTCTTCGGCAAGCTCGAATGCGATGTGCGAGGGACATGACTAAGCCTCCTCGGCCGTTTGCCAATCTACATGATCTTGTCCGGGAAATTCCCGATCAATTTCATTCCATCCGGCGTAAACACCGACTCCGGGTGAAACTGCACGCCGACCCAGGGCCGGTCGCGGTAGCGCATGCCCATCACTTCGTTCTGCTCGGTCCAGGCCGTGATTTCCAGCTTCTCCGGGGCCTTGGAAGCCAGCACGATGAGCGAATGGTAGCGGCAGCACTCCATGGGGTTGGGCAGGCCCTCGAAAAGCCCCATCTCGCGGTGGTACACCTCGGAGGTCTTGCCGTGCATGATGCGATCCGCCACGACAACCGGCGCGCCGGCGAAATGCCCGAGAATCTGATGCCCCAGGCAGACGCCGAAGACCGGCGTGGTCACGGGCAACAGCTCCAGGAACTTGAGGCACAGCCCGGCGTTGGTCGGGTTGCTCGGGCCGGGGGATATGCAGACCTTCTCCAGCTTGCCTGAGGCGGCCAGCTCCAGGATCTCGGGATCGTCGTTCTTGAGCACCACCGGATCGTGCCCCAACTGCTGGAAGGCCTGGACGACGTTGAAGGTGAACGAGTCGAAGTTATCAATAAGTAAAAACATCGCCTTCCTCCTTGGCAGCCAGCACCTCGGCAATGACCCGGGCCTTGTTTTGACACTCCACCCATTCCTTGGCCGGATCGGAATCGAAGACGATGCCGGCCCCGGCCTGCCAGGAAAGCATGCCGTCGCGAATCCACATGCTGCGGATGGTGATGCCCGTGTCCAGGTTCACATGCCCCTCGTCCAGGCCGATCCAGCCGATGCAGCCGGCGTACGGCCCGCGCGGCAGCCCGTGCTCCAGCTCGGCGATCATCTCCATGGCCCGGACCTTGGGCGCGCCGGAGAGCGTTCCGGCCGGGAAGGCGCATTTGAGCACGTCCAGGGCGTCGAGGCCCGCCTTCAGCTTGGCCGTCACGTAGGAAACGATGTGCATGACGTGGGAAAAGCGCTCCACGGCCATGAACTTCTCGACGTTGACCGTGCCGCGCTCGGCCATGCGGCCCAGGTCGTTTCGGCCCAGGTCCACGAGCATGACGTGCTCGGCCCGCTCCTTGGGGTCGGCGAGCAGTTCCTCGGCCAGGCGGTCGTCTTCCACCGGGTCGGGACTCCGATGGCGCGTGCCGGCGATGGGGCAGGTGGTCAGCTCGCCGTCGCGGCAGCGGATGAGCAGCTCCGGGGACGAACCGAGCAGCGTCACGCGCGGCAGGCGCATGAAAAACATGTAGGGCGAGGGGTTCACCTGCCGCAGCCGCCGGTAGACCACGAAGGCGTCGCCGGAAAAGGGCGCGGAGAACTGGGTGGAGAGCACGGTCTGGATGCACTCGCCGGCCCGGATCATCTCCTTGCACTTGGCCACCGCCTCCATGTAGCCCTCGGCGTCCGGGGTGTTGACCACCTTGCCGACAACAGGCCGGTTCATGGGCGCGAAGATGTTGGCGTATTCGATCTTGGCCTTCTTGCCCTCGTCGAGTGAGAGGTGCAGGCAACGGTGCTTGACGTGGTCGAAGAGCACCACCCGTCCGGGCAGCACCAGACAGAATTCGGCCTCGTTTGGCGGCAGAACCTTGGCCAGCTTGGGCTCGAAGATGCCGGCCAGGCCGTAGCCGAAATACCCGACCAGCGACCGGGTGATCGGCGGCACGTCGTCAAAGCCTTCCGGTGCCAGGATCTTCATGTCGGCCATGATGCCGCGCATGCCTTCCAAAAAGCCCTGGCCGTGGTATTTCTCCAGGCCGGCCAGTCGCGGATCGCGGACGCTGACGTCGAGCTTGCCGTCTTTCAGGCGAAGCCGCAGCCGGAAATCCCAGGCGATGAGGCTGTAGCGGCCCAGGCGACCGTCCACTTCGGCGCTTTCGAGCAAAATGCCGGGCCTCTCGCCGACCAGCCCCAGAAACAGGCTGATGGGCGTCTGGACGTCGGCCGGCAGCCACGTCCCTTCCTGGCGAAGCGTGATCGCACTCATGGGTTGTCCTTTTTTTCCGTCTTGGCCGTCCACCAGGCCTCGGCCCGGCGCACCAGCAGATCGATGTCGCCGCCAGCGGCGATGTTCAGGAAATTTCGGTAATTGCGTACCACTTCATGGCTGTACGGATTGGCCTCGAAAAGCGCGGTAAAAAGCGCCGCATCCTTGGTAATCAGCTTTTCGGCCGAAACAAGCCGCCGGGCAAACGACGGCGTCAGATACTTTTCCACCTCGCCGGCCGGCTGGGAGGCCAGATAAGCCACGGTGGTGACGAAATTCAGGCCCTGCACATAGGCCGCCGCTCGGTCATGCTCCTCGGCCGTGGAGGCAAAGGGTGCGAAACCCACCCGGCGGCACCAGTCGGTCACAAGCTGCGTGGCCCAGGCGTCCTGGCCGGGCCGGCCGTCCATGACCGCCACGCGCAGCCCGTCGTCGGCCGCCGGCTCGGGGCCGAACAGCGGGTGCGTGCCTACCACCGGCCCGGCATAGCCCTCGACCATGGCGGCAATGGGCAGCGTCTTGACCGACCCGACGTCGGCCAGAATCTGCGGCGCGGCCATGTGCGGGGCAAGCAGTCCCGTCACCTCGGCCGTGGCGTAGACCGGCACGGACACCAGCACCAGCTCGGCCCCGGTAACCGCCGCCCGGATGTCGGCCTCGGTCAGCGGCCGGCCAAGCTCGCGGACTTCGATGCCGACCGCCCGGCTGCGACTGGCAATGAGCTTGCCCATCCCGCCGCGTGCCCCGACCATGGCGATGGTGTTGATGGCGGCCGG
>JBKICS010000282.1:0-2877 GCA_046567015.1 Acidobacteriota bacterium
GGGCGGGCGACGGGTTCGGCGAAGTCGACGGCCAGTCCGCCGTCGGCGGCAAGAGCCGCCGTGGCCGGGCGCGGGCGCATGCGGTAGCAGGTCTGGGCCAGCACTGCTTGCGGCCAGGCGGCCGGCGGCACGAGCAGGTTGGCCGGGCCGGTGCGGCAGGTCGTGGCGTTTAGCTCGGCCTTGACGCCGACGATGAGCGTATTGGCGGCGGCATCCTTGGCCAGGACGTAGAGCGGCTCGTTGTAGGCGATACCCAGCCCCTTGCGCTGGCCGATGGTGTGCCGCCACAGGCCCTGATGCGTACCGAGTCGCGTGCCGTCGGCCAGGGCAATGGGGCCGGGACCGGACAAGGCCGCGCCCGAGGCCGTCAGAAAGGCGCGGTAGTCGTCGCCGGGCACGAAACAGACCTCCCGGGACTCGGTGGGCAGGGGCGGGGCCAGGCCCAGCCCGGCCAGGGCGGCCGGATTGTCGGCCTTGCGGCGTCCGGCCAGGGGGAAAACGGCCCGGGCCAGGGCGTCTGGCGGCACGAGGCTTAGAAAATAGCTCTGGTCGCGGCTGGCGTCCGCGCCGCGAAACAGGGCCGGGCCGTCCGAGCGAAATGGCCGGTGGCGAGTTTTTCCGCGCCGCGCGCCCGGGCGGCGTCGAGGAGCAGTCCAAACTTCATGGTCCGGTTGCAGGCGGCGCAGGGATTGGGGGTCAGGCCGGCGGCGTAGGCGGCTATGAAGGGATCGATGACCCGGTCGCGAAACTCCGCCGACAGGTCGATGGCGGCAAAGGGGACGCCCAGCACCCGGCATTGACCCTCGATGGCCTCGGCGAGCCCGCGTTCTTTCGCCCCGGGCGGCAGGAAATGAGCGTGCAAGCCAAGCACGTCATGGCCGGCGGCGCGCAGGAGCCCCAGGGCAAGCAGGCTGTCCGATCCGCCGGACAGAGCGACGGCAATACGCATGGCGTCAGGTGAGGGAAGTTGGAGTCGGGGAGGAAGCCTCCGGCGGCCAAAGGGCTGCCGCACTTTGGGATCCCATTATTATCTCAATGGAGTTCATATCTCCGCCGAAACCCCTTTAAAAACTTCTTCCAGTTGGGGGGTCCGGGGGGATGGTCGCCCCCGGCCGCCGGAGGCACTCTTCCTCTTTATATCCCAGCCGGCTGCGGTAACGCAGGTAGCGTGTCGCCCAGCACCTTGGCCGTGCGCAGGATGGCGGCTTCGTCGAAGGCCGGGCCGAAGAGCTGCATGCCGATGGGCATGCCGGAGGATTTGCCGAGGCCCACGGGCATGGACAGGCCGGGAAGTCCGGCGAGGTTGAGCGAAATGGTAAAGATGTCGCTTAAATACATCTGCAGCGGATCGTCGGTCATCTGGCCGATGGGGAAGGCGGCAAAGGGCGAGGTCGGGCCGCAGATGACGTCGCACTTTTCGAAGGCGGACAGGAAGTCCTGGCGGATGAGCCGGCGGACTTGGGCGGCCTTGCGGTAGTAGGCGTCGTAGTAGCCGGCCGAGAGCACGTAGGTGCCGATCACGATGCGGCGCTGGACCTCGGGACCGAAGCCCTTGGAGCGCGAGAGTGCGTAGAGTTCCTCCAGGGTCTGGGCCTCGGGGGATCGATAGCCGTAGCGCACGCCGTCGAAGCGGGCCAGGTTTGAGGAGGCTTCGGCCATGGCCACGATGTAATAGGTGGCCACGGCATAGGGGGTGTGGGGCAACGAAACCGGCACGACCGTGGCGCCGAGGCCCTTGGCCGCGTCCACGGCGGCGGCGCAGGCCGCGCGCACTTCCTCGTCCACGCCCTCGCCCCAGTATTCGTCGGGCAGACCAATGGTCAGGCCGGCGAGGTCGGCGGCTCCAGCCAGGGCGGCCTCGAAATCGGGAACCTCGCGCGGGGCCGAGGTGGAGTCCTTGGGATCGTGGCCGGCGATGACGGAGAGCATGGCGGCGGCGTCGTCGGCGGTGCGGGTCAGCGGCCCGATCTGATCCAGGCTCGAGCCGTAGGCGACGAGGCCATAGCGCGACACCCGGCCGTAGGTGGGCTTTATGCCGACGGTGCCGCAAAAGGCGGCGGGCTGGCGGATGGAGCCGCCGGTGTCGGTGCCAAGGGCGGCGAAGCACTGCCACGCGGCCACGGCAGCGGCCGAGCCGCCGCTGGAGCCGCCGGGCACCTTGGTCACGTCCCAGGGGTTGGCTGTGACCTTGTAGGCGGAATTTTCCGTGGACGAGCCCATGGCGAATTCGTCCATGTTGGCCTTGCCGAGGATAATCGCGCCGGCGGCCCGCAGCTTCTCGATGCAGGCGGCGTCGTAGAAGGGCTGGAAATTTTCAAGAATCATGGAGCCGCAGGTAGTGGGGGCGTTTTTGACGCAGATGGCGTCCTTGACCAGCACCGGCACGCCCCACAGGCGCTTGGCCGGATCGGGGCCGGCGTCGTCCAGGGCCTTGGCGGCGGCCAGGGCGGCCTCGGCGTCCAGGTGCAGTATGGCCTTTATGGCCGGTTCGGTGGCCTCGATGCGCGCCAGGCAGGCGCTTGTCGCCTCGGCGGCGGTGATATCCTTGCGCGCCAGCTTGTCGCGCACCTCGGTCAGGGTCAGGGCGGTGATCTCGGACATGCAACATCCCTTTATCGGAAAGCCCGGCGGCGTGCGCCCCGGGCGGGTCAGCGGCCCAGGAAATCAGACGATTTTCGGCACGATGAAAAACTGCCCGTCGGTGGCCGGGGCGTTGGCCAGGATCTGGTCCCGGGAGCAGGCCTTGGCCACCACGTCCGCTCGCATGGGCGTGGCGTGGGTAACCGGGCTGTAGAGCGGCTCGACGCCGGAGGTGTCCAGCGCGCCGAGGGTTTCCATGTAGGCCAGGATGTCGTCCATCTGGCCGGCGAAGCGTTC
>JBKICS010000283.1:0-4196 GCA_046567015.1 Acidobacteriota bacterium
CGGCCGGCGAATTCCAGGGGCAAGGCGGCGTTTTCCAGGGCGGTCATGGCCGGCACCAGGTGAAAGGCCTGGAAGACGATGCCCACGTTGTCGCGGCGAAACCGGGCGAGTCCGTCCTCGTCCATGGCGGCCAGATCCTGCCCGGCCACGGTCACCGTGCCCGAGGTGGGGGCGAGCAGTCCGGCCATGAGCATTAAAAGCGTGGTCTTGCCGGCCCCGGACGGCCCCATGACGGCCAGCGCCTCGCCGGCGTCGGCGGTCAGGTCCACGCCGCGCAGGATGTTGACCCCGCCGGCCTGGCTTTGTAACGTCAGCCGCACATCGGACAAGGAAATCATGCACGTATCCATCACACCCATCCCGCGCGCGGTATGCGCCTTGCCGTCCCGGCCAGGATACCAGCTTGGCCGGAAAAGACAAACCGCCCCCCGGCTCGCCAGGCTCGTCCTGGCCGCCGCCCTTTTCCTGGGAGTCCTTATGCCGCAACCGGTCCTGGCCCTGCGTCTGGCGGCGTTCGGCGACAGCCTGACCGCCGGCTGGGGCCTTCCCGCCGCCGACGCCTTCCCGGCCCAGCTCGCCCGCGCCCTGGCCGCCCGGGGGCAGACCGTCGAAATCCTCAATTTCGGCATCTCCGGCGACACCACCGCCGGCGGCCTGGCGCGCCTGAATGCCGTGCTGGCCGCCGCCCCGGACGGCGTCATCCTGGAGCTTGGGGCCAACGACATGCTGCGCGGCATGGACCCGGCCACGCCCCGGGCCAACCTCGACGCCATCATGGGGCGAGTGCACGACGCCGGCATCCCTATCATGCTGTGCGGCATAGCGGCCATGCGCAACTACGGCCGGGCCTACGCCGAGGAGCTGGCGGCCGTGTATGCCGAGCTGGCCAAGAAATACGACGCCGTGCTCTATTCGTCCTTTCTCGACGGCGTCACCGGCGTTCCGGGCATGACCCTGCCCGACGGCCTGCACCCCACGAGCCAGGGGGTGGCCGAAATCGTGCGGCGCATCCTGCCGGCCACGGAAACGTTTCTCACCCGCCTGGGGGCCACCCGGCCCGCCAAGCCCTGACGCCATGCCGGCCCTTTTAATCGACGTCGGCAACACGAACATCAAGTTCGGCCTGGCCGAGCGCCAGGGCCTGCTCTCGTCATTCGCCCTGCCGACCGACCGCTCGGCCACCCCGGACAGCCTGGGCCTGGCCCTGGCCGCGGCCTTGCCCTTTCACGGCTGCCGGGCAACGGACATCGAGGCGGCCGTAGCCTCGAGCGTGGTGCCGCCGCTTAATCCCGTCATCGAGCGGGCCGTGTCCCGGTATCTCGGCGTGCGGCTGCGCTTCGTGCCGACCGACATCCCCATCCCGCTTAAAAACCTCTACGGCCGGCCCCACGAAGTCGGAGCCGACCGGCTGGTGACGGCCTTTGCCGGCCGCCGGGCCGTGTCCGCCCCCTCGGTCATCGTGGTGGATTTCGGCACGGCCACCAATTTCGATTGCGTGCAGGACGACGCCTTCCTCGGCGGGCTCATCTGCCCCGGCATGATGACCTCGCTGTCCGGGCTGGTCAGCAAGACGGCCAAGCTGCCCCACGTGGCCCTGGACCCGGGCGACGGGGCGCTGTCCATTGGCCGTTCCACCACCGACTGCATCAACCAGGGGTTCGTGTTCGGTTTCGCCGACATGGTCTCGGGCGTGACCGCGCGCCTCAAAGCCCATCTCGGCGGCGATGTCCATGTCCTGGCCACGGGCGGTTTCGCCGAGAAACTCGCCCCCATCTGTCCGGTCATCCGCGACGTGCGCCCCGAGCTTTTGCTCGAAGGGCTGCGACAATTGTGGTTGGCCGCGCGCTGACCAGGGAGCCTGCCATGCCCGATTTGCCGGAAATCCTGGGCTGCTACCAGTCCCAAAAGCGCGAGAAGATGGGCGGCCTGGGCAGCAAGGGGCGCGGGTTCACCCAGCGCATCGACTGGCTGGCCGTTCGCCTGGACGCGGCCAACATCCTGACCTTTCCCCTGGACGAGAAGCATCTGCCGCTGCCGCTGCAAAAAATCGTGTCGGCGGAGGAATTTCTCAACCATTTCCTGCCCGCGCCGCTGCTTTTTTCCGAGCGCATCGGCCCGGCCGCCGTGGTGCTGACCCGGCTTTTGCGCGACGTGGGGCCGGGGCTCGACCACAAGACCCTGCCCGATGCCGAACGGGCGCTTTTCGTGGTGGTGCTGGCCGCCCTGGCCGCCGCCGGCCTGCCCGACACCGGCAACGAGGCGTTCAACATGCTGACCGACTCCGGGCTCGGACTGTCCCCGGAGGCCCAAAAACTCACCATCAACGCCTTCGGCATCCACCTGCGCAAGCGCGGTGATTTCCAGACCGCCGAGACATTCTACCGCACGGCCCTGGAAGTGGCCCCGACCGATGCCCGGATCATGTTCAACCTGGCCCGCACCCTCTACGAAAAAGGCGACGCAAAGAGCTGCGGCCAACTCCTGGAACAGGCCCTGACCCTCGATCCGGACTTTGCCGAGGCCAAGGCCTTCCTGCGCTGGCTCAAACGCCGCGAGCGCCCCGCCGTCGACGAATTTCCGGACATTACGATTTGACGCCATCCCGGCGACAGGTCCGCCAATCCCCGCTCCTGGCCGCAAAAGGGTCGGCGGCGGGACTTATAAATCGTGCGGATTTGCGCTACAGCCCTGAACTGTCGGGCCGCCCGGCCCGCGCTTACCATCGCAACAAACGCCAAACCCCATACACAAGGAGACAGCCATGAGCACTATTGCGGCCGTTTGGGCCAGGGAAATCCTCGATTCCCGCGGCAATCCCACCGTCGAGGTGGAGGTCACCCTGGAGTCCGGCGCTTCCGGCCGGGCCGCCGTGCCCTCGGGCGCGTCCACCGGTTCCCGCGAAGCCCTGGAAATGCGCGACCAGGACGCCTCCCGCTACGGCGGCAAGGGCGTCACCAAGGCCGTGGAAAACGTCCAGGGCGAACTGGCCGAGACCATCATCGGCATGGACGCCTTGCAGCAGGTGGCCATCGACAATCTCATGATCGACACCGACGGCACCGACAACAAGTCGCGCCTGGGCGCCAACGCCATCCTGGGCGTGTCCCTGGCCGTGGCCCGGGCCGCCTCCAATTACCTCGGGCTGCCGCTCTACCAGTACCTCGGCGGCGTCAATTCCAAGGTTCTGCCCGTGCCCATGATGAACATCATCAACGGCGGCGCGCACGCTCCCAACAACCTGGACATCCAGGAGTTCATGATCATTCCGCTGGGCGCGCGCACCTTCGCCGACGCCCTGCGCATGGGCGCCGAGACCTTCCATACGCTCAAGGCCCTGCTGGCCGCCGACGGCCACATGACCGCCGTTGGCGACGAGGGCGGCTTCGCCCCCAACCTCAAGAGCCACGACGAGGCCTTCCAGTACATCATCAAGGCCATCGAACAGGCCGGCTACCGTCCGGGCTCGGAAATCTCCCTGGCCATCGACGCCGCCGCCTCGGAATTCTATAAAAATGGCAAGTACGTCCTTTCCGGCGAAAACAAGACCCTGTCCTCCGAGGAAATGGTGGCCTACCTGGCCGACTTCGCCGACCGCTATCCGCTCATTTCCATCGAGGACGGCCTGGCCGAGTCCGACTGGGAAGGCTGGAAGAAGCTGACCTACGAACTGGGCGAACGCATCCAGCTCGTCGGCGACGACATCTTCGTCACCAACCCGGATATCCTGGCCGAAGGCATCGACCAGGGCATCGCCAACTCGATCCTCATCAAGCTCAACCAGATCGGCACCGTCACCGAGACGCTCGACACCATCGAGATGGCCAAGCAGGCCGCCTACACCACAGTGGTCTCCCACCGCTCGGGCGAGACCGAGGACAGTTTCATCGCCGACCTGGCCGTGGCGGTCAACGCCGGACAGATCAAGACCGGGTCGCTGTGCCGCTCCGACCGCCTGGCCAAGTACAACCAGCTGCTGCGCATCGAGGAAGAGCTGGAAGACACCGCCATCTACTACGGTCCGGTCATGGCCGGACAGTGGTACGACGAAGAGCCGGAAGGCGACGAGGAATAGGAACGAAGCGAAGACAAGAGAAGCGAAGAGAAGAGGAAGATGCCTCCGGCGGCCGGGAGGGGGTAACCCCCTCCCGGACCCACCCTGCAAGGGGTAAAGGGGGTGTGACGCTTCCTGCTCGTAC
>JBKICS010000284.1:0-3902 GCA_046567015.1 Acidobacteriota bacterium
GGGCGCTGTGGTCAATGGTGGCGGAGGGGGTCAGGAGCACGGCGCGTTCGACCACGGTCTTGAGCTCGCGGATGTTGCCGGGCCAGGAGTAGGCGCTAAGGGTGGCCAGGGCGGCGTCGGAGAAAACGGGCGGCTCGGGGCGGCCGAGTTCGGCGGCGAAACGGGCGGCGAAGCGCTCGGCCAGATAGGCGACGTCGCCGTGGCGGCGGCGCAGCGGCGGGGCGAACAGCACGCAAAACGCCAGCCGGTCGAGGAGATCGGGCAGAAGGCGGCCGCGCCGCACCAGTTCCCGGGGATCGACGTTGACCGCGGCCACCACGCGCACGTCCACGGACACGGGCGCGCCGGCCCCCACCCGCTCGATGGCCCCGTATTCCACGGCCCGCAAGAGCTTGCCCTGGACGGCCACGGGCGCGGCTTGCAGGTCGTCGAGAAACAGCGTGCCGCCGTCGGCGCTGGCGAACCGGCCGGGCCGGCGCTTGACCGCCCCGGTAAACGCCCCGGCTTCATGGCCGAAGAGTTCGGACTCGATGAGCGTGCGCGGCAGGGCGGCCAGATTGACCGGCACATACGGGCCTTCCCAGCGCGGGGAATGGTAGTGCAGCCGGGCGGCGGCCAGTTCCTTGCCCGTGCCGCGTTCGCCGACGAGAAGCGCCGGCCGGTCCACGACGGCGGCGCGGCCGACGTCTTCCATGAAGCCGAGGAAGGCGTCGGACTGGCCGAGGGCTTCGGCGAGCCAGGGGGCGTCGGGTGGCATGGCGAATTTGACCTCTTTTATGGTGAAACTTGCCACAAACTGGCGTAATATGCAACGCTCTCGTGCCCGACGCGCGCCAACCCGCCGAAATCACACAGCGCCAGCCTTGGCACGCTCCCTGCTCTTCAACCCGGCAAGACCGCGCGCTTCGCGGCATGGAGGAACGCCATGGGAATTTTCAGCCGCTTCAGGGACATCATCCATTCCAACATCAATGCCATGCTCGACAAAGCCGAAGAGCCGGAAAAGCTCATCCGTCTCATGATCCAGGAGATGGAGGAGACGCTGGTCGAGCTCAAGGCCGACTGCGCCCGCACCATGGCCCAGGCCGCCAGGATCGCCCGCGAACACAACGCCATGGCCGAGCGGGCCGAACGTTGGGGCCAGAAGGCCGAGCTGGCCGTGGACAAGGGCCGCGAGGATCTGGCCCGCGAAGCGCTGCTCGAAAAGCGCGACCTCGAAGGCCGGGCCGACGTCCTGGCCGGGGAACTGGCCGCCGTGGAAGGCATGGTCGACGCCTGCCGCGAAGACATCGCCACCCTGGAAGACAAGCTCGTCTCGGCCAAGGAACGCCAGCGCACCCTGCTCGCCCGCCACATGCGCGCAACCGGCAAGAAGCGCATGCGCGAGGACGTCTCCCGGGTCGATTCCGCCGACGCCCTGCGCCGCTTCGAGGAATTCGAAAACCGCATCGAACGCCTGGAGGCCGAGGCCGAACTGGCCGGCACGGTGGCGTCCCGCCGTCCGGCCGAGGGCGACAGCCTGGACGCCCGCTTCGACCGCCTGGCCGCCGACGAGGACGTGGAACGCGAATTGGCCCGGATCAAGGCCAAGCGCGCCGGATGACGGTGAAGGACGAGATAAGATTGATGAATGCCTCCGGCGGCCGGGGGCCTGAGGCCCCCGGCCCCCCCGACTGGAAGAAGTGGCTAAAGGGGGTATTGGGGGGAGCGGCAATCTGGTCGGCTGCGGGTCGGGCAACAGCAGTGTCGGCTTGACGGGAACCACCATTGCCGTAGCGGCCAAGGGGTGCGAAAGTCCCTTGCAACCCCACTCCGGCTGGAGTGCCGCCGGGTGTGGAAAGAGTCGGGACGAGGGAGCTCCATGTTCGGACATGCACTGTATTTTGGCCACGTGCCGCTGTTTTTCGCCGTGCTGCTGGTTGTCGCGGTCATCATCACCCTGCGGGAGGTGCGTCGTCGCGACGATCGCCGCCGCGACCACCGCGACGCCGAGACCCTGGCCCTGCTCGAAGACGTCAAGGCCACGCTGGCCCGGCTGGAAGCGCGCGTGGAGAGTCTGGAAATTTTGCTGCCGGAAAAGCCCGGCGACCGGAACACGAATACCTGGCAGCCGGATGCGTCCGGCAAGAGAGGCCAATCATGAGATGTTGCCGCCCGACGTCCCCTTCCCCCGGACGCAGGCTCTACCGCTCGCGGCGCGGGCTGGCCCTGGGCGTGTGCCGGGGCCTGGCCGACTACCTGGGCCTGCCGACGCTGGTGGTGCGGGCCTTTACCGTGGTGTTGTTCGTGGCCACGGGCTTTGTGGCCGTGCTGGTCTATCTGGCCGCCGGCCTGCTCCTGCGCCTGGAGCCGGACGGCGGCGAGCCCTCGGACCGGCTGCGTCCCGAAGCCGAGCTGCTGTCGCGCCGGACTAGGGATCTCGATGCGCGTATCGCCCGCATGGAGTCGCATGTGACCTCAAGGGAATACGATTTCGACCGACGGCTGCGGCGTTCCTGATGCGGCCGCCCCTGCTGTGAGACAGGGCCGAAATCCACGGAGCAAGGATACCTGCCGGGACATGGCCCGATTCCAGGCCAGCCGGTCAACCGCCGGCGACGGCGTCCTGGTCGGCAATTCCCTTTTCCTGCGCCAACCGGGACAAAGGCGCATGGCTGTCATTCCGGCCAAAGGGCGCATGGCTCGTCATTCCGGCCAGTCGCTTCTCGCCATCGTCGGACTTGTCGAGGTCGTGGCCGATCAGGTACGCTTCAGCGCCGCCGCTGCCGAAGAGCAGTCCGCCGCCGAGGCAATCGGGCGCACCGTGGACCGCATCGACCGCATTTCCGGCGAAACCGCCCAGGCCATGGCGGCGGCGTCCTCGGCCGTGGACCATCTGGCCGGCCAGGCCAAGGCCCTGCACGGGCTCGGGCTCGACATGCAACACGAAGGATCGGGAAGCGTTCTCGCCTGATCCCGATCCGGAGAACCGTATGATGGGATTTCTCTCCGTCCTGGTCATGGCCGGGGCCACGCTGATCGGCCTGATCATCCTCGGCGTCATCCTCGTGCTCGGCGTCCGGCTGGTGCGACCGCCCGCGCCGAGCGCGCGCGGCAACGATCCCGAGGAAGCCCAGTTGCTCCAGGAAATCCACCGCAGCCTCAGCCGCCTGGAAGCCCGGGTCGAGACCCTGGAAACCCTGGTCCTGGACTCCCGGGCCAAGGGAGCAGGGCCATGCGACACCTAAGCGAACTCGATCCGCGCGATCTCTACCGCTCGCGCTCGGGGGTGATCCTTGGCGTGTGCAAGGGGCTGGCCGCCTTTCTCGACGTACCGGTCTCCGCCATGCGCCTGGCCGTGCTTGTGCTCACCCCGTTTACCGGCTTCTGGCCCATGGTCGCCGCCTACCTCATCGCCGGCTTCGTCATCAAGCCCGAGCCGGTGCTGGCCCCGGATTCCGACGAGGAGCGCGCCTTTTACGACGACTACGTCACCTCGCGCAAAAACGCCCTGGCCCGGGTCAAACGCCGCTTCGAGCAGCTCGAACGCCGGGTGCGCCGCCTGGAAGACCACGTCACCTCCCGCGAATACGACTTCGACCGCCGCTTGCGCCGGTCCTGAGCCCACGCCGGCCGCGACGGCAAAGCCGGTCGCGGGGAGACAGCTCCCCGCGACCGGCTTCCCTGTCCGGTTCCCCCGGCTCTTCCCTGGCCAGCCATGGTCAGGCTTGTCTCGCGCGAGCAGCCGGGGCGGTGCGGGTCAGACGACGCCGGCCGTGGCGCGCCCGTGCCCTGCCCCTCCCCGCGTCCGGCTACTTCCGAGCCAGACGCGCGCCCAGGGCGGACGCCTTGGCCAGATCCTGCGGAAAGACTTCCTCGCGCCGCTTGGCCTTGGCTGCGGCGTCCCAGACGGTGCACAGATA
>JBKICS010000285.1:0-3170 GCA_046567015.1 Acidobacteriota bacterium
CCCCATCTTCTCACGCTCCCGTCCGCCAACCGCTCCTCCACTCGCTTACCATCCAAGTGGGGGGTCCGGGGGCCTCAGGCCCCCGGCGGGTTCGGGCAGAGCCCGATCTTCCGCTTTCTGCCTTCTGCCTTCTGCCTTCCACTTTCCGCCTTTCGGCTCCCCGCCCGACCGTCAACGATCCCGGCCGAATTTGTCGAACTTCTCGAATTCGGCGAAGGCGCTGCGCTTGGCCTTGTTCTTGGCCTTGATGTCGTCGAGGATGGAGCCGCTTAAGTCCGAAACGTCCACTTGCTTGACCTTGCCGCGCGGCATGTGGCTGGCGTCGAGGAATTGTCCGCCGATGTCGGCCAATTCGTGGGCGGTGAGTCGCGCCCCGGGCTGATGGGTCGGCGGCGCGGCAACGGCTGCGGGGCTGGGAGTCGGGGGTGGGGACCACATGGGGGCGGCGGGATCGATCCGGGACGCTTGGCTGACGGGGTCGGACTGGGCCGGCTGGCTGGCGGCAGTCGGGAGCGGCTGACTGGCGGCGTTAAGCTCCGCGCCGTGGACTATGGCCTGGCGCAGTTGGCGCAGCTCGGCCAAAATCTCGTTTTGCACTTCGAGGATTTTGAGCAGAATGGTTTCCATGAACCGCCTCTAGCACGGGGACCGGGGGCGGTAAAGAGCGCGTCGCGTGTGGCCTTCTGCTTCCGGGGGTAATTCTATTTTTCCCTGAAATATCCGGAAGTTTGCTCTGCCGTGCGGCTGCATTGCCGACCCTGCCGGGCCGACGCGCCGCTAGGGCCGGGTCAGGCTGGCCAGATTGGGGCCAAGCGAGGCCAGGGTGGCTCCGGCCAGCAGGCGCGCCCCATAGGGCGTGAGGTGGACGCCGTCCCTGGTGCGGGCGACGCGGGGACCGTCGGGGGTAGACAGGGCCTGTGCGTAGTGGCCGGCGGCATCGGCCAGGGTGCGGGAGACGTCGATGAAGCGGCAGCCCAGGATGCCCGCCAGTTCGTGGGCGATGACGGCGTTTATGGCGGCCACGTCGGCATTGAGCCTGGGGTCGGCCATGACCGGCGCGCCGAGCCAGAAGACCCGGGCGGCCGGGTTGGCCGAACGGGCCAGCTCCGTCAGCCGCCGGACGCGGCGGGCGTATTCCTCGTTCCAGGCAGGCCGGCCGAAGGCCACCTTGACGCCGTCGGGGCGGGTCATGGTCTGGTTGTCGTTGGTGGCGATCATGACGATGACGGTATCGGGATGGTTGGCCGCGACCAGGGCGGCCATTTCGCGCTCCCAGTCAAAAAAGTCGGGCCGGGCCAGGCCGCTTGAGACCTTGCCGCGCGAAGCGAAGGCGGTCTGGGGCCGGCCGGCGAGCATGGGGCGCAGGGCGTCGGCCAGAAAGAGCGACAGGGAATCGCCGGCCACCAGGATGCGTTTGCCGGGCAGGGGCGAAGTGGCGGGAGCAGCGGCCGGGGTAATCTTGTCGAGGGGAGCGGCCAGGGTCGCGGTCTGTCGCGACGGGATTTTGACGACCGGCGCGGGCGCGGACGCAGGTGCGGGGACCGAGGAGACGGCCGGGGCGGCGCGGGGTTCGGGCTCGGCGGCGGCCAGGGTGACCAGGCGCAGGGGGCGTTCAAGGCTGCCCAGGCGCACGTCGCGTCGCACCGCCACGGGGCCGTGCAGGGGATGCCGGGCGTTTTTGTCCACGGGCAGGCGCACGGCGCAGGGGGAGACGGCCAGGCGCAGGATGGCATTCTCCTGGCTGGACAGGATGCTGTCGTCCGGCGCGACCAGGGAGGCGGCCAGGGCGGCCGGGGTCGGGGCCGGGGCCGGCTCAGGATGGGTCAGGCGCGGCGCAGCGACGACCAGCATCCAGGCCAGGGCTAGGGCCAGGAGTGGGCGACGAACGCGGGGGAGGCAGTGTTGAGTCGACATGGCGTTGGCCTATGATTTGCCCGGTGCGGAGCGTCCGGCCGGGGTGCAACGGGGAAAGCAAGGTCCGGGCCGAAAGGCAAAAACGCACAACATGCCGGGATGGTGCGGGAAAACTTTCGCCGCCGGTTGTCAGGCCGCCGACGGTCGGCTTACGGGGCTCAAAGCTGGTTGCGTTTTGGCGGCGGCGCAGCTAGCTTGCGCGTCACTTCCGGGAGGTCGCCAAGCGCCGCGATGAACATCACCAGTTTTGAATTCGCCCTGTTTTTTGCCGTTGTGTTGCCGCTCAACTGGCTGTTGCGGCCCTTTTCCGGGGCGTACCGGCTGTTTTTGCTCCTGGCCTCCTACGTGTTCTACGCGTCCTTTAACGCCAAGTTCCTGCTTATCCTGCTGGTTTTCAGCTTCCTGACCTGGTTTTTCGCCGTGGTCTTCGCCGAGACCTCGGATGCCCGGTTCCGGCGGTTCTGCCTCGTCCTGTACGTGGCCTTCGCCCTGGGCATGCTCATTTTCTTCAAATATTACGAGATGCTCTATATCTCGGCCGACTGGCTGTTCCGACTGCTGTCCATCAACAGTCCGGTGCCGCTGCTCGACGTCATCATGCCCATCGGCATCTCCTTCTTCACCTTCCAGGGCATGTCCTACGCCATCGACGTCTACCGCGACCCGGGCAAGGTGGAGCGCAGCCTGGTCGAAGTCTTCTGTTTCATTTCCTTTTTCCCGACCATCCTGTCCGGTCCCATCCTGCGGGCGGGCAATTTCCTGCCCCAGCTCAAGAAAGGGCAGATGGAACAGGTGGATTTCACCCGGGCCTTTTATCTCCTGACCCGGGGGCTGATCAAAAAGATCATCATTTCCAGCTACCTGTCCGAGCACATTGTGCGGGTGACCTTCGGCGCGCCCTCGGGCTACAGTTCGGCGGCGGTCTTGGTCGGCATCCTGTCCTATGCCGTGCAGATCTATTGCGATTTCTCCGGTTATTCCGATCTGGCCCAGGGGGTCGGGCTGCTCATGGGCTTTGACATCCCGGACAACTTCAACGCCCCGTACACGAGCCTGAGCCTGCGCGATTTCTGGCGGCGCTGGCACATCACCTTTTCCACCTGGTTGCGAGATTACCTCTATATCTCCCTTGGCGGCAACCGCAAAGGCACGGGGCGCAAGTACCTAAACCTCGTGACCACCATGGCCCTGGGCGGTTTGTGGCACGGCGCGGCCTACAATTTCCTGGTCTGGGGCTTCATCCACGGCTTCGGGCT
>JBKICS010000286.1:0-5474 GCA_046567015.1 Acidobacteriota bacterium
ATTATCCCCCCCGGCCGCCGGAGGCGCTCTCCCTTCTTCCCTTCTTCCCTTCTTTCAACTTACCCGCAGCTCAAACAGTTGCAGCTGGGGCAGGCCGGGCAGCTGCAGCCGAGGCAGCCTTGGGGCGAGACGATGCGCTCGTCGCGGTAGGCGGCGAGGGCTTCGGCCGACATGGCCCGGGCTGCGGCAAAAAGCGAACCGGTCAGGACGACGGCCAGGACGGCGCAACAAACGACCGTGCGCATGGAACTCTCCTAGAGATTTTTGACCAAAAATTGCAAGATCATGCGACGGCTGATCTCGCCGACCAGCACGCCGTTGGGGTCGATGACCGGCACGGCCGGGATGCCCTTTTCGACAATCAGTTCGTTGGCCATGACAAAGAGGTCTTCGGGATGGGCGAAGGGGTAGTCGGCGTCCATGATGTCGCCCACCGGCAGGTCGGAGATGGCGGCCATGTTGTGGCGCAGGGCGTCGAGCAGGTGTTCCTGGCCGTCGAGCAGCCCGGCCTTGGCCTGGGCGGTGATCTCCGGCGAGACGATGATGGACAGAAACGTGTGGATGGTCACCACGCCGAGCAGCCGGTCGCAGTGGTCCACCACGTAGGTATTGCGGAAGACGTGGTTCATGCCGCCGTACCAGATGAGCACGTTCGCTACCGGCGCTTCGGGGCGCACCTTGATCAGGGTGGTGCGCATGATGTCGGCGATCTGCATGGCGACCTCAGGGAAAGTCTTGTGAAAAAAAGTACGCAAGACATAGCACCGCCCGCAAGGCCCGTAAAGGGATTCCCGGGCGGACCTGGGCAGGATCATACAAGAAACCGGGGAGCAGGAGGGGCATGGTCCGGCCAATAAAGGAGGCTGCCATGCAGACAACCATCGAATCCATGCTGACCCGGGGCCGCGCCGTGCACACGAGAACCGGGAGCCGGCCGGCTGCCGACATCCCCTGGACGGCCCATCCGGTCTTTGCCGGGGTGGCGCTCAAGCATCTGGTCACCGGGGCCGACACCGACGGGGCGCTGAGCTGCCATCTGGTGCGCCTTACGCCCGGGGTCAGGCTTGCCAGCCACGTCCATGACGGGCAATGGGAACTCCATGAGGTGGTGGCCGGCTCGGGCCGGGCCGGCCTGGGCGGCGTGACGGCCGACTACCTGCCGGGCGTGGCCGCCGTCATTCCCCGGGGACTCGTCCACGAGGTCACGGCCGGGGAGTCCGGGCTGTGTCTGTACGCCAAATTTTTTCCGGCCCTGCTGTAAGCGTGCAGAGGGAGGCCGCCATGCCTGCGTCCCCGGCCCTGACCATCGTCCGCCATCCCGGGCTGCCCGGCCTGGAAGCCGTGGTCGGTCGCGGCGTGGCGGCGGACATCGCGGCCCATGCCCATGGGGCGGTGGTGGTGGGGCTCTGTCTGGCGGGCGGCCGGCGCATCGTCTGGGGCGGCGGCGAAACGCGCATCGAAGCCGGCCAGGGCTTTGTGGTGCCGGCCGGGGTGCGCCATGCCTGCGCGCCCCTGGGCGGGGCTGGCCAGGAATATCTGGTCCTGGCCGTGCGGCCCGAGGCGCTGTGCGCGGCCGGGGTCGCACCCGGGGAGCCGGACGTCCGGGTGCGCACTTGGCAGGACGATCCGGCCAAGACCCTGGTCCTGCGGGCGGCTGCCGCCCTGGCCGGGGATCCGGGCCTGGCGCTGGCGACGCTTGCCGCCCTGGCCGGCCGTCTGGGGCTGCGGCCGGGGAAGTCGACGACGCTTCATCCGGCCACGCTACGGGCGCGGGCGGCCATCGACGCCGACCCGGCGGCCGGGCACTGCTTGACCGCGCTGGCGCGGCTGGCCGGGGTCGGCCCGACCTATCTGGAGCGGGTCTTTGGTCGCGATACGGGGATGTCGGTTGGCCAGTACCTGCTCGGCCGGCGGGTCAGGCTGGCGGCGGCGCGCATTGCCGGCGGCGAGGGGCTCGCGGACGCCGCCCTGGCCGCCGGATTCTACGACCAGAGCCATCTGACGCGCCATTTCCGCCGGCGCATGGGCGTTCCACCCGGCCGCTACCGGGAGACGGACGCCGTGCCGGGCGTTCCTTGAGAGCGGCGCGTCGTTGCCCCACGCCACTGGCGGCCGGCCGAGGGCCGGGCCTGGGCTAGGGCGTGGCCGGAGCGGCGGGCGCCACAGGCGCGGCCGGGGCAGTCGGCGCGACTGGCGCGTTCTGGGGGGCGGGAGCGGCCGGGGCGGAAGCTGTGGGTTCGCACCAGGCGTTGGTTTTGTCGTCGAAAAGCCCGGACAGCGGCAGGAGCAGCACGAAGGCGATGGCCAAAAGCGACAGCCAGGTCTCGTAGTTGCGGTTGCCGGCCGGCGCGGCGGCGGCGCTTAAAATGCCCACGGCGGCGCAGCCGATGGCCATGTCCAGGCAGGCGTTTAGGGGCGAGAGCTTGGGTACGGCCACCAGCGGGATAAAAAGCGCGCCGAGCACCGCGCCCGCGACCAGATAGAGCGCGGCCTTGCGGGGAGGGGCCGGGGCGGCCTTGCGGACGGCCACAGCGGCCAGGGCACCGGCCGCGCCCAGGGCCAGCCCGAGGGGAATTAGGCCGGCCAGGGTCGCGGTGAGCAGGCCCGGCGGCAAAAAGCCCTGGTGGGGTGTTACGGCCAGGCCGCGCCCCAGGCGGGAAAGCAGCAAGGCCAGCGGCAGGCTCACGGCCACACACCCCATGGCCGGGGCCAGACGGTCGGCCGGCTCGCCGTCGGCGGCCAGCAGACGGACCAGGCGCGTGCCGCAAAAAAGGCTGAGGCCAAGGCTGGCCAGGGCGAGGACGATCACCTGGGCCGGATGGCCGGGGTAGGCGTTGGCGATTTCGCGTCCGATCAGGGCAACGAGGGCGGCGCCGGCGAATCCGACGGCGCCGATGACCGGCAGGGGCCGGCCGTGGCGGATGGGATCGTTTGTCACAAGAAAAGGTTCCTGAACCGGGCGAACAGGGTCATCGCCTCGGCCGTGGCGTCGGGTTTGGAGGATTGGTGGTTGGCTGCGGCCCGGGCCTCGAAAATGGCCTTGACCCGATCGACCACCACCGGGTGCCGGGCCAGTACCATGCGAAAGCCTTCCCGGTCCACCACCAGACAGGCGGTCGGCTCCAGGGCGCGCACGTCGGCGGCCCGGGGCTCGCCGGTCAGAAGCGCCATTTCGCCGAAAATCTGCCCCGGCGTCAGTTGGGCCACCTCCCGGCCGCCAACGAAAACGCCGACCAGTCCGGACAAAATGATGTTCATGGTGTTGCCGGTCTCGCCCTGGGCCATGATGGTCTGGCCCGGGGAAAAGGTCCGGGTGACCGAGGCCCGCATGAGCATGTGCAGATCCGCCTCGGACATGCCGGAGAGGAGCTCGACCTCGGCCAGGGCGGCGAGTTGTTCCGCGCTCGCCTGCGTCTTTTCGGCCCGTTTGGTCATGACGACCTGGCGCATGGGGGCCGGGACGTCGATGCCGTTTTCCATGAACTGGTACCAGATGGCGGAAAGCACGGCGTCGATGGTCGGGGCGCGATGGGCGAAGCTGTCGATGTAGTAGAAGGCGGCGTAGACGACGCGGTCGGGCTGGATTTCCTGGAGCCGGGCGGCCGGGGCCGGAGCGCGCAGCACCCCTTCGGCCCGGCGCAGCGCGGTCAGGATGGCCGACTTGACGGCCACGGGCGGCGCATCGACCGGGGCGGGCACACTGATGATCTGGCGCAGGGTGGAGGCCGGGCGGTCGTAGTTGACGAGGCGTTCCTTGGCCACGGTGTTGTTGGGCAAAAGCACGGCGTTGGCGTCCAGGGTCACAACCTTGGTATAGCGCCAGGTCACTTCCGTGACCTGGCCTTCCACGTCGCCCACCCGGATCCAGTCCCCCTCGGCAAAGGGTTTTTCCATCTGGAGCAGCAGCCCGGAAAACAGGCTGCCGATGGTGTCTTGCATGGACAGGCCGATGACGGCGGTGAGGATGGCCGAGGAGGTGAGCAAGGGGCCGAGCTGGACATTAAGGATGTCGCGCAGGCCCCAGCCGATCAGCACGGCCAGGATCAGAAACTTGGTGAGATCCTGGAGGATGTGGCGGCCGGGTTTGCCGTCGCCGCGCACCGGGGATAGCTTGAGATAGAAAAAGTCCACGCCGTGGCGGGCGATCATCCAAAGGACGAGCAACGTGGCCAGGGAAAAAGCTTTTCCGCTGCCCTCGGCCAGATTGTCCGGCAGGCTCCACTGCAGTCCCCACAGCAGGGCCAGGCAGCAAAGCCACTTGACGAGCCGGCCAAACGGGCGGCTAATGGCCCCCCGGCGGGCCAGCAGGCGAAGAACCGTGGCCAGGGCCGCGAAAATGGCCAGGGCCACGACCAGCCGCAGGCCCACGGCCAGGGCGTCGTGGCTCAGGCCCGTCAGGCCGGCCAGCAAGGGAAAGGGACCAGCGGTCAAGGGGGAGGCTCCTTGGTCGGCAAGCGTTGAGCAATCGTTTTCCGTCCTACGTGCGCCTTGCCCCGTCGTCAACGCGACGCCGGCGGACGCGCCCGGTCGGCGAAGCTTTCACGGAGACCGTGCGTGTCGAAAAAAAAGACCGAGCGTCCCGATCCGATCAGCCTCGGGCTGCCCCGGGTCGGAGTCGAGAGCCATGCCCATCTGGATGGCGAGAAGTTTTCCGCCGACGAACTTCCGGCCGTGCTGGACCGGGCGGCGGCGGCGGGCATCGCCCAGGTGGGCAACGTCTTTCTGGGACCGGCGGCCTACCTCGCCAACCGGGGGCTTTTCGCCGACCGGCCGGAAGTCTTCTTCATCCTGGGCCAGCATCCCTGCGACGCGGCCAAGGCCGCGCCCGGCGACGTGGCGGCCATGGAAGCGGCCTTTCGGGCCGACCCCAGGCTTCGGGCCGTGGGCGAGATCGGGCTCGACTACTACTGGGACGCGGCCACAGCTGAGAGCCAAAAGCGCCTGTTTCGCGACCAGCTCGCCCTGGCCCGGGAACTCGACCGGCCGGTGGTCATCCACAGCCGCGACGCCGAGGCCGATACTCTGGCGATCCTGGACGACTTGCGCTTTGCCGGACGTCCGCTCGTCTGGCACTGCTTCGGTGGCGACGCGGCCCTGGCCCGGGAGATAGCCCGGCGGGGCTTTCACCTCTCCATCCCCGGTCCGGTGACCTATGCCAAAAACACCGCCCTGGCCGAAGCCGTGGCCGGCTTAGACCCATCAAGGCTGCTGCTCGAGACCGACGCCCCTTATCTGACCCCCGAGCCCTGGCGCGGCAAACGCAACGAACCGGCCCTGCTCGTGTTCACGGCCCGGCGGGTGGCCGAGCTGCTGGGCGAGCCCCTGGGTGCGCTCTGGCAGCGGACCGGCGACAATGCCCGGGCCTTTTTCGGACTGTAAACCCAGGCACGACAACACCCTGACCGGCTTGCCCAAAAGTCGTGGGCGCGGTAAGCTCGCCCGACAAAAGACCCACCCCCCAAACGGGAGACCAA
>JBKICS010000287.1:0-17973 GCA_046567015.1 Acidobacteriota bacterium
CCGACGCTCGGCGGCCAGACCGGCCTCAATACGGCCGTGGCCCTGGCCGAGTCCGGGGTTCTGGCCGAGCATGGCGTGGAACTCATCGGCGCGTCGCTGGACGTCATCAAAAAGGCCGAATCCCGGGATCTGTTCCGCAACGCCATGGAGAACATCGGCTTAAAGATTCCGCAAAGCGGCATCTGCCACACCATGGACGACGTGCGGGAGTGGGGCAAGCGCATTCCCTTCCCCATCATCGTGCGCCCGGCCTTCACGCTCGGCGGCACCGGCGGCGGCGTGGCCTACAACCAGGAAGACCTGGAAACGATTTCCGCGGTCGGCCTGGCCGCCAGCATGAAAAGCGAAATCATGCTGGAGCGCTCGGTCATCGGCTGGAAGGAATTCGAGCTCGAGGTCATGCGCGATAAGGCCGACAACTGCGTGATCATCTGCTCGATCGAGAACATCGATCCCATGGGCGTGCACACCGGCGATTCCATCACCGTGGCCCCGGCCCAGACCCTCACCGACGACGAATATCAGATGATGCGCAACGCCGCCATCGCCATCATGCGCGAGATCGGCGTGGAAACCGGCGGCTCCAACGTCCAGTTCGCCGTCAATCCGGCCGACGGCGAGATGTTCATCATCGAGATGAACCCCCGCGTGTCCCGGTCCTCGGCGCTCGCCTCCAAGGCCACCGGCTTTCCCATCGCCAAGATCGCGGCCAAGCTGGCCGTGGGCTACACCCTCGACGAGATTCCCAACGACATCACCCGCGAGACCATGGCCTCCTTCGAGCCGACCATCGACTACTGCGTGGTCAAGATTCCGCGGTTCACCTTCGAGAAGTTCCCGGGCTCGGAAGACTACCTCACCACGGCCATGAAGAGCGTGGGCGAGGCCATGAGCATCGGCCGCAATTTCAAGGAAGCCATGCAAAAGGGCCTGCGCTCCCTGGAAATCGGGGCCACGGGCCTCTCCGCGCTTACCGGCGTGTGCTCGGCCGACCGGGAACAGGTGCTGGCCGATCTGCGCAAGCCCAATTCCAAGCGGCTCTTTCAGGTGCGCGAGGCCATGCGCTGCGGCGTCTCCCTGGAGGACATCTTCGAGGCCACCTGGATCGACCCCTGGTACCTGCGCCAGTTCAAGGAAATCGTGGACATGGAAGCAGCGCTTGCGGCTTTTCCCAAGGACAAGATCACCGCGTCCAACCCCGAGTGCCGCGAACTGCTCAAGGCCGCCAAGCAAAACGGCTTTTCCGATCCCCAGATCGCCACGCTCTTCGGTCTGGGCTCGAGCCTTGAGGCCCGCAAGCTGCGCAAGGACATGGGGATCACCCCCACCTACTATCTGGTAGACACCTGCGCCGCCGAGTTCGAGGCCTACACGCCGTACTATTATTCGACCTACGAGACCGGCAAGGAAGTGGCCCCCAAGGCCGCCCGCAAGGTGGTCATCCTGGGCGGCGGCCCCAACCGCATCGGCCAGGGCATCGAGTTCGACTACTGCTGCTGCCACGCCTCCTACGCCCTGCGCGAGATGGGCGTGGAATCCATCATGGTCAACTCCAACCCCGAGACCGTGTCCACGGATTACGACACCTCCGACCGGCTCTATTTCGAGCCGCTGACCTTCGAGGACGTGCTCAACATCATCGAGGTCGAAAAGCCCGAAGGCATCATCGTCCAGTTCGGCGGCCAGACGCCGCTGAACCTCGCCGTGCCGCTTTTAAATGCCGGGGTGCGCATCCTCGGCACCTCCCCGGACAGCATCGACCGGGCCGAAAACCGCGAACGCTTCCAGGCCATGCTGCAAAAGCTGGGGCTGCGCCAGCCGGACAACGGCACAGCCTTCACCGTGGAGGACGCCGCGGTCATCGCGGACAAGATCGGCTATCCCGTGGTGGTGCGGCCGTCCTATGTGCTCGGCGGCCGGGCCATGGAGATCGTCTACGACCGGGCTGATCTCGAGAACTACTTCAAGGTGGCCGTGGTCGCCTCGGGCAAGCATCCCATCCTCATCGACAAGTTCCTGGTCAACGCCACAGAAGTGGACGTGGACGCCGTGTCCGACGGAACCGACACCTACGTGGCCGGCGTCATGGAACACATCGAGGAAGCCGGCATCCACTCCGGCGACTCGGCCTGCGTGCTGCCGCCGCACAGCCTCGATCCGGCGCTGATCACGGAAATCGAGCGCCAGACCGTGGCCCTGGCCGAGGAACTGGAAGTCGTGGGCCTCATGAACATCCAGTTCGCGGTCAAGGACGGCGACATCTATATCCTGGAAGTCAATCCCCGGGCCTCGCGCACCTCGCCCTTCGTGTCCAAGGCTACGGGCGTGCCCCTGGCCAAGTTGGCCACCAAGGTCATCATGGGCGAAAAGCTCAAGGACATCGACCCCTGGTCCAAGCGCAAGACCGGCTACTATTCGGTCAAGGAATCGGTCTTCCCGTTCAACCGCTTCCCGGGCGTGGACGTGCTGCTCGGACCGGAAATGCGCTCCACCGGCGAAGTCATGGGCATCGATGAGTCCGTGGGCCTGGCCTTCATGAAGAGCCAACTCGGCGCGGGCCAGGTTCTGCCGACCCAGGGCACGGTGTTTTTGTCTATCGCCGACAATGCCAAGGACGACGTGCTGCCCGCCGCCAGGATTTTAAGCGATCTGGGATTCACCATCCTGGCCACCAAGGGCACCGCCGCCTACCTGCAGGACAAGGGCATCGCCGTCACGCCGGTGTTCAAGGTCTTCGAAGGTCGTCCGAATATCGTCGATCACATGAAAAACCGTGAGGTCGACCTGGTGGTCAACCTCGTGTCCGACAAGCGCACCGTGCGCGATTCCATGTCCATCCGGCAGACGGCCTTGCTCTACGGCATTCCCTACGCCACCACCGCCGCCGGAGCCCGGGCCATGGCCCAGGCCATCCGCGAGATGGACGGGACTGGCCTTACCGTCAAAAGCTTGCAGGAGTATTACGGGGCCAACTAGCCCCGGGACGCGCCATGAAAAAGGAATACTGCGGACTGTTCGGCATCTACGGCCACCCCGAGGCGGCCCGGATGACCTACTTCGGACTCTACGCCCTGCAGCATCGCGGGCAGGAATCGGCCGGCATCGTCACCTGGGACGGCATGCGCATCCGCGAGCAGCGGGGCATGGGGCTTGTGGCCGACGTGTTCAGCGAACGCCACCTCGGCAAGGAGCTCAAGGGCACGGTGGCGGTGGGGCATATCCGCTATTCCACCACCGGGGCCTCGCTGCTGCGGAACTGCCAGCCGTTTTTGGTGCGTTTTGGCGACTACCATCTGGCCATCGCCCACAACGGCAACCTGGTCAACACCATGGAGCTGCGCGCGGAACTGGAAGCCTCGGGCTCCATCTTCCAGACCACCATCGACTCCGAGGTGTTCGTCCACCTCATTGCCAAGTACCTAAACGGCCATTCCCTGGAAGAAGCCGTCATCATGGCCTGCAACAAGGTCAAGGGCGCGTATTCCATCCTGCTTCTGGCCAACGACAAGATCATCGCCGTGCGCGATCCCCACGGCATCCGGCCGCTCATGCTCGGCCGCATGGGCGACGCCTACGTGCTGGCTTCCGAGACCTGCGCCTTCGACCTCATGGAGGCCGAGGCCATCCGGTCGGTGGCCCCGGGCGAGATGCTCGTCATCCAGGACCGCCGGCTCCAGTCCTACCGCATCTGCGATCCCCAGCCCGTGCGCCAGTGCGTCTTCGAGCTGATCTACTTCGCCCGCCCAGACTCCGAGGTCTTCGGCGAGGTGGTCTACGAACGCCGCAAGCAGATGGGCTGCATCCTGGCCCAGGAAGCGCCCGTGGACGCTGACTATGTCATGCCGTTTCCGGATTCCGGCTTCTACGCCGCCATCGGCTATTCCCAGGCCTCGGGGCTGCCGTTTGAGATGAGCATGGTGCGCAACCACTACGTGGGCCGCACCTTTATTCAGCCCTCCCAGGATATGCGCGATTTCAGCGTGCGGGTGAAGCTCAATCCGGTCAAGAGCATGATCAAGGGCAAGCGCATCCTCATCGTCGAGGATTCCATCGTGCGCGGCACCACCATCCGCACCCGGGTCAAGCGCCTGCGCGAACTCGGCGCGCGCGAGATCCACATGCGCGTGTCCTGTCCGCCCATCCGCAATCCCTGCTTTTACGGCATCGATTTCTCCTCCAAGGGCGAACTCATTGCCGCCCATCAGTCCGTGGACGAAATCGCCCGTTTCATCGGCCTCGATTCGCTGCACTATCTGAGCATCGAGGGGCTCATGGAAGCCGTGCACTGCAACAAGAAACAGGAACCGCCGTACTGCATGGCCTGTTTTGACGGCAACTACATCATTCCGCCCTGCGGCGAAGGCCTCAAGACCTGTCTCGACGACGCGAACCTGGCCCTTTCCTGGTAGCCGTCCATGTCGTTTTTCAATATCGACATGGCCGCGGCCAAGGACAAGTCCCTGTCCAAGCTGCTGCTTTCCGCCGCCAAGCCGTTTCTGAACAAGTACGGCGAAGTGCTCAATCTGGCCATTGACAGCGCAGCCCGCACGCTCACCGTCGAGGTGCTGCCGGTCGGCGAGCGCGAGGCCGTCCAGGTGGAACTGGTCGGCTACCATCTCACCACCGACGAGACCGGACGCGGCTGGCTGAGCTTCGAGCGGCTGTCCACCTCGCGCCAGTGGCTGACCCTGGTGGCCGAAAAGGCCTTGCCCGAGCGGCGCATCAAGCTGCCTTCGGGAACGCCCATGGCCATGTTGCAGGCCATGTTGTAGTCGTTCGCGGAACATTGCGGATAAGTGCCAAGGCGCATCGGTTCCCCCGATGCGCCTTTTTGCTGTCCCTGTCCGGGCTGCCGCTGCTGGTCACGAAGTGCGCAAAGGCCGTGTAGACCGGAGCCGTTTGGCCGGCCAGCCCGGAAGCGATTTTTTATTTCCCCCGTTTTCTTCCGTAAATTCAATCTGATTGGCAATGCCTGGCCGGAGCGGTCAAAAAATTCCAATTTTAATTTAGTTTTCCGTATGTTAAGGATAGACATCCGGGCCAACGCAGGCGCGAAACGAAGCCTGTCCGGACTGCAATCCTCACGAAATCAGTGCCGGACGCAAGCCTCGGTCGCCCCGGCTCAAGTGTCACTGTTTGTTGCCCCAGCCAAGGAGACCGCCCGCCATGGAGCCTTTGGATCTCGCCGTCGCGACGCCTGAACTGCGTGACCGGCTGCAGGCCCTGGACGTCCGCGCCTGCCTGGGCTGCGGGGCCTGCGCCAGCGGCTGCCCCATCCCGGGGACGCCCGGCATGGAAGGCTTCGACCCCCGGGTGGCCGTGCGCCTCATCGCCATGGGCCGCGAGGCCGAAGCGGCGGCCTCGGCCTTTCCCTGGGTCTGCACGAGCTGCGGCCGCTGTTCCCACGTCTGTCCCATGGGTATCGACCTGACCGCCGTCTTCAGCCTGCTGCGCGGGCTGGTGCCCAGGTCCAAAGTGCCGGGAACCCTGGAGAAGGGCGTTGCCTCGGTGCTCGAAACCGGCAATACCCTGGCCATTCCCCTGGAAGATTTTCTCGACACCCTCGGCGATATCGGCGGCGAGCTGGCCGAGGAAGAGTGCCCCGGTTTCTACGTGCCCGTGGACCAGCCCGGAGCCGATCTGCTGGTATTTCTCAATTCCAAGGAAGTGTTCGGCGATTTCGATGATCTCAAGTGGTGGTGGCGCATCTTTTACAACGCCCGGGAGAACTGGACCGTGCCGTCGCGCAACTGGGAAGCCGAGGACTGGGGGCTTTTCAGCGGCAATGCCGACGTCTCCCTGGTCCTGGCCCGGCGCAAGCTCGACCTCATGCGCAGCCTCGGCGCGGCCCGGCTGCTCATCCCGGACTGCGGCGGCGGCTCCTACGGCTGCCGCATGGGGCTTAAGATCTGCGCCCTGGAAGATCCCACGCGCCAGGTCGATGCCATGTACGTCTACGACTACCTGCTGGGGCTCATCAATTCCGGGCGCATCCGTCTCAACCCGGCCCGCAACGCCGGTCGGACCTTTGTCTGGCATGACGCCTGCAAACACGGCCGGGAGCTGGAGCGGCATTTCGGCAAGGGCTATTACGACGAGCCGCGAGCCATCCTGGCCGCCTGCGTCGGGCAGGAAAACGTGGTGGCCATGGACCCGGACCGGGCCAACAATTTCTGCTGCGGGGCCGGCGGCGGCAACTGGCCCATGCCCTTTGAAAAGGAATCGGCCGCCCATGGCCGGTTCAAGGTGGCCCAGCTCGAAGCCTGCCGGGCCGACGTGGTGGTGGTGGGTTGCGCCAACTGCCGCGATCAGCTGCAAAAACGCCTGCCCCGGTTTTATCCCGGACGCTGCAACTACGAGGTCAAGTACCTCTGGCAGCTCGTGGCCGAGACCATGCTCGACGCACCCTGGAGCCAGGCGGAAATCGAAGCGGCGAAGGCTCGCAGCCGGTTGCAGCAACGGCATTTCGAAGCCGAACTGGACGGAGGCTTTTGATGGACGCCCGGGACCGACTCCCTGTGCTCGTTGCCGGCGGCGGCCTGGCCGGCCTGCGCGCCGCCCTCGATCTGGCTGACGCCGGGCAGGAAGCCGTGCTCCTGGAGGCCGGAACCCGCCTGGGCGGCGGCCTGTCCCATATCGCCGCCCTGGTCCAGACCGGGCAGCCCGTCCGGGAACAACTCGTCGCGCTGGCTGACGCGGCGGCCACCCATCCGCGCCTCGCGGTCCGGCTGGGCTGCCGCCTGGAGTCCGTCTCCGGTCAGCCCGGGGAATTTCGCGCCGTCCTTGCGGGCGAAGGGGAGGGGGCGGCCGCGTCGATCCGGGCGTCGGCGGTTGTCCTTGCCACGGGCTGCGCCCCCTTTCCGCCGGGCGGCCTGGATTTTCTGGGCTACGGCATCATCCCGGACGTGGTCACGAGCCTGTCCGTGGAAGGCCTGCTCGCGGCCGGCGGCCCGGTCGTGCGCCCAAGCGACGGCAAACCGCCCCGGTCCGTGGCCTTTCTCCAGTGCGTGGGCTCGCGCCAGCTTCAACCCGAACCCCATCCGGCCTGCTCCGGCATCTGCTGCGCCGTGACCGTGCGCCAGGCCCTGGCCCTGGAGCAGGCCCAGCGCGCCATCTACGCCATCGACCTGCGCGCCCATGTGCCGGGCACCCAGGAAGCCCTGACCCGGGCCGAGGCCGCCGGCGTTGTCGTGCGCCATGCCCGGCCCCACACGCTGACCGCCGGCCCGGATGGACGCGGCGTGACCTTTCGCTTTGTCGACGAGCTGGGCGCGGAGTGCGAGGATACCGTGGACATGGTGGTCCTGGCCGTCGGCATCGGGCTCTCGGCCGCGACCCGGGCCATGCTGGAGGCATCGGGAGTGGACGTGGGCCGGGGCGGCTTCGTGACCACCGATCCCTATACACCGGTTGCCACCAACCGGCCGGGCCTGTTCGTGGCCGGCACCCTGCGCGGGCCGGGCGAGGCCTCCCTGGCCGCCATCCAGGGGTCGGCCGCCGCCCTGGCGGCCCTGGCAACGGTGCGTGTTTCCCCGCCGCCCCGGCCAGGGCCGCCGGTCCTGGTGCTTGGCGGCGGGACGGCGGGGCTGGCGAGTTCCCTTGGCCTGGCCCGCTGCGGCCTGCCCGTGACCCTGGTCGAGGCCAGCCAGCGCCTGGGCGGCCATCCACGCAAGCATCCGACCGTCTGGAAGGGCCGGGAAACCCGGCAGGCCGTGGCCGAGATGGCCGAGGCGGTCCTGGCCCACCCCGGCATCCGGGTGATGACCGAAACGCACCTGGTCGGGGTCGCCGCGACCTCCCAGGCCTGGGCCGGGAGCCTTGAAACGCCGCAGGGGAGGGAGGAGATCGCTTTCGCCGCGGCCATCCTGGCCCTGGGCGGCGGCGAGGACCGACCGGACGAGCATCTGCTCGGCCGCGACCCCCGGGTCATGACCCAGCTCGAATTCGAGAACTGGCGGCGTTGCCATCCCGAACCGCAAGCATCGCCCCAGTCCGTGGTATTTATCCAATGCGTGGGCTCGCGCCAGACCCAAGGCTACACCGCCTGCGCCCGGGTCTGTTGCGCCCAGGCGCTTGCGGCCGCCGTAGACCTTAAAAAAAGCCGCCCCGATTGCCAGACGGCGGTATTTTACCGCGACATCACCACCTATGGCGAGACCGAGGAGCTCTACACCGAGGCCAGGCGACTGGGCGTGCTCTTTTTCCGCTACGACCCGGACAGCCCACCCCGAGTGGAACGCCTGGGCACCGATCTCGCCGTCACCGGACAGGACATCCTCCTTGGGCGCGGCGTGCGCCTGCGGCCGGACCGGCTGGTCCTGGCCGTGCCGTTGGTCCCGGCCGGTCTGGCCGAGACCGTATCCCTGTTTGACCTGCCGACCCAGCCGCTCGGGTTCCTCAGGCCGGCCCACCCGGTTCTGTTGCCGGTGGATCTGCCCCGGCCCGGCCTGTTCGCCGCCGGGCTGTGCCTTGGCCCCAAGCCCCTGGACGAGACCGTGTCCGAAGCGCAAGCCGCGGCCATGCGGGCGGCGGCATATCTCGCCGGTTCGGCCGTCTCGGCCTGACCGGGCGCCCTGGGCAGCCAGGGGATTTCGTGCTAAAGGCGATCTTGGCCGCCTTGCGTCACAACGCCAACCCACGGAATGCGCCTCATGCATCGCCCCAAGACCTTCCCCAAGGCCATCGTCCTTGGCATTGACGGACTCGACCCGACCCTGTGCCGCCGGCTCCTGGCCCAGGATCGCCTGCCCAATCTGGCCCGGTTGGCCGCAACCGGCCGGTTCGCCGCCCTGGCCACGGCCAATCCGGCCCAGAGCCCGGTGGCCTGGACCAGTCTGGCCGCCGGAACCAACCCTGGCCGCCACGGCATATTCGATTTCATCGTGCGCACCCCGGGCGCGTACCTGCCGCGCCTGTCCCTGACCCGGCCGGGTCCCGGGGGCGTGCCCCAGCCGGCTTACGTCTGCCAGACCTTTTTCGAGATCGCGGCCAAGGCCGGCCTGCCGGTCACGGCCGTGCGCTGGCCCGTGACCTACCCGCCGGCCTTTGCCGGCGTCACCACCCTGGCTGGCCTGGGCGCGCCCGACGTCAAAGGGCGGCTTGGCAACTACGTCCACTACGCCGAGGACGCGGCCGGAGAGGCCGGGGGACGGGGCAGGCATGTTCCGGTGCGCTTTGTCGACGGCCGGGCCGTCCTGGCCGTGGAAGGCCCCATGGCCATGGTCCTGGGCAAGAAGGCGGCGGCAAGCGCCCCCCTGGAACTCTCCCGCTCTGGCGACCGGCTTGGCTACGCCCTTTGCGGGCAAACCGGCCAGCTCGAACCTGGCCAGTGGTCGCCGTATCTGGCCGTGTCCTTCGACATGGGCGGCGGCCGGCCGGTGCGCGGGCTGGCCCGGCTGTGGCTGGGGAGCCTTGCCCCCATGGCGCTCTATCTCGGCCCCATCCAGATCGATCCGGCCGAGCCGAACCTGCCCATTGCCGCGCCCGCCGGCTATGCCGCCGAACTGGCAAAGGCCTTGGGCGGCCCCTATTCCACCCTGGGCATGCCCGAGGAAACCAAGGGGCTCACCGACGGGGTCATGACCGACGACGCTTTTCTGGCCATGTGCGACGAGGTGACCCGCGAGCGCGAGGCCATGCTCGATTTCGAGCTGGGACGCTTCCGGGAAGGGCTGCTGTCCGTCGTCTTCGACACTTCCGACCGTATCCAGCACTGCTTCTGGCGACTGCACGACCCAACCCATCCACTCTACGACGCGGCCGAAGCCGCCCGCCTGGGGCCGGTCATCGACGAGCACATGATCCGCATGGATGCGGTCGTCGGCCGGGCCATGGAAGCGGCCGGCGACGACACGGCGCTTTTCGTCTGCTCGGACCACGGCTTTTGCTCCTACACCCGCTCCATCAATCTCAATGCCTGGCTGGTCCGGGAAGGCTACCTGACCCTTCGGCCCCACGATCCGGCCGACAGCGGCGAACTGTTCCGGTATGTGGATTGGTCGGCCAGTCGGGCCTTTGCCCTGGGCTTCGGCTCCATCTACCTCAATCTCGCCGGGCGCGAGCAGCAGGGCGTCGTGGCTCCGGGCGAGCCGGCCGCCGCCCTGGCCCGGGAGATCGCGGCGCGGCTCACGGCCCTGACCGACGGCCAGGCTTCGCCCGTGGCCGCCGTGCACCGCCAGGCCGACCTCTATGACGGGCCGCTTACGGCCCAGGCCCCTGATCTGGTGGTCGGCTGCCGCCCGCCGTACCGGGTGGCCTGGACCTCGGCCATCGGCGGCGCCGGCGGCGAAGTCTTCACGGACAATCTCCAAAAATGGTCCGGCGACCATTGCGTGGACGCGTCCTTCGTGCCGGGATCGCTTTTTTCCAACCTGCCTCTCGCCGCCGCCGACGGCGTGGCCCAGACCCGGCTGGCGGCCACGGTCTGCCGTTGCCTGGGGCTGGCCCCGGCCCAACACATGGATGCCGACCTTTTTAACTAATTGCCCAGGCTGACCTTGACGATCGCTCTGGCTGCCTTATAGTTTCGAAAACTAACTATTTAGCGGTAAGGGTACAGCCATGGCCGACTCCCTAGACACCTGCGCCCGTGAGATGCTCGACGTCATGCCGCTGGTCATGCAGGATTTTAGACGCACCATGCGCAGCCAAAGCGCCCCCGACCTGCGGGTGCCGGAACTGCGCAGCCTGGCCTTCCTGCGGCACAATCCCGGTTCCAACCTCACAGACTTGGCCGAGTATATCGGCGTTTCCCTGCCGTCCATGTCCAAGTTGGTCGACACCCTGACCACCCGAGGCTTCATCGAACGCACGCCCGATGTCTCCGACCGCAGGCGGGTGCGCCTTGGGCTGACGGAAGCCGGTTTGGCCATCCTGGCCAAGGCCCGGGAGGCGGTCAAAGCCTCCTTTGCCGCCAAGTTGGCCCGGCTTACCCCGCAAGAGGTGGCCACCATCACCGCCAGCATGGCGCTTTTGAGCTCCTTGTTCGCCCAGGTTCCCGAAAACGGTACTGCAACCGGCTGATAACGCCCTGGAACAAACGACGACGCAGAACGGCCGAGCAGCCGCTGAGGGCTGCCGGCCGTTTGTCTTGCTTATGGAAACCAATACATCGCACACTCGCGCCTTGCTGTTGCGCTCCTTTCGCCATCGCAATTTCCAGTTGTTTTTTGCCGGCCAGTTCGTCTCGGTCACCGGCACCTGGATGCAGTCGGTGGCCGTGTCCTGGCTGGTCTACCGGCTGACCGGGTCGAGCCTGGCCCTGGGGCTGGTGGGATTTGCCAGCCATATCCCGGTGTTCCTGTTCGGCCTGTTCGGCGGCTGCCTGGCCGACCGGGGCGACAAGAGACGCATCCTCATCGCCGCTCAGGCCGCGGCCATGCTGCAAGCCCTGGCCCTGGCGATCCTCACCCTGTCCGGCACGGCCACGGTCTGGGTTATCGCCGCCCTGGCCACGGTCCTGGGCCTGGTCAATGCCGTGGACATGCCGACCCGCCAGGCCTTCGTGGTGGACATGGTCGGCCGCGAAGACCTGCACAACGCCATTGCGCTCAATTCCTCCATGTTCAACAGCGCCCGGGTCATCGGCCCGGCCCTGGCCGGGGTGCTGGTGGCGGCCATCGGCGAAGGCTGGTGCTTCATGGCCAACGCCGTCAGCTACCTGGCCGTCATCGCCGCCCTGGCCGCCATGCGGCTGCCGCCGTCCCGGCGCGCCTGCACCGAAAGCGCCATGGCCGGGCGGCTTCGGGAAGGGCTGGCCTACGCCTGGGGCGACCGCCGCATCCGGGCCATGCTCGGCGGACTGGTGACGACGAGCCTATTTGGCTCGTCGTTTATGACGCTGATGCCGGTGCTGGTGGACAAAGTGCTCGGCCACGACGCCAAGGGGCTGGGATTTCTCATGGCCGCAACCGGCCTTGGCAGCGTGGTCGCGGCCTTGCTTCTGGCCCTTCGTCGGGAGAGCCGGGGGCTTGAGCCTTGGCGAATCGCCACCGGCCTGGGCTTTGGCGCGACCCTCGTCGCCTTCGGCCTGTCCCGGTCCTTCTGGCTGTCGCTGTTCCTCGCGCCGGTGCTGGGCTTTTGCCTGATCTTTTTTTTCGCCGCCTCCAACACCTTGCTGCAACTGCGCAGCCCCGACGCCATGCGCGGGCGGATCATGTCCCTCTATGCCGTCACCCTGGTTGGCATGGCCCCGTTCGGGGCGCTGCTCGCCGGGAGCGTGGCCAGTCTCCTGGACGCGCCGAGGACCATGGCCCTGTCCGGCGGCCTGTGCCTGATCGGGGTGGCCGTATTTGCCCTCCTGGATCGGCGCGGCAAGCGGCGGGCTTTCACAGCCGGTTGACAGGCTGACGCTTCCGGCCACACACTTTGCATACGCAAGCAAACCGGTCGCAACGGCGCGGCCAAGGAGAAGGATCATGCGTACCTGGGAACTCGGCGCAACCGGCATCGTCGCCTCGGCCGTGGGCTTTGGCGGCATCCCCATCATCCGGCTCGACCGGGACGCGGCGGCGGACCTGCTGCGCCATGCCCTGGACCGGGGCATCACCTTTTTCGATACGGCCAACCGCTACCTGGACAGCGAGGAGAAGATGGGGCAGGCCTTCGCCGGGGTGCGCGACAAGGTGGTCATCGCCACCAAGACCGGCATGCGCGGGGCCAAGGAGGCCATGGCCGAACTGGAGCTGAGCCTGACCCGCCTTCAAACCGACTCCATCGACCTCTACCAGCCGCACCAGGTGTCCACGCCCGAGGATTTCGAGACCCTGCTCGGGCCGGGCGGGGCCATGGAGGCCCTGGTCAAGGCCCGGGAGCAGGGCAAGATCCGCCATATCGGCGTCACCTCACACAGCCTGGAGATGGCCCGCAAGCTCGTGGCTACGGGGCTGTTCGCCACCATCCAGTTTCCCTACAATATCGTTGAGACCGAAGCCGCCGCCGACCTGTTCCCTGAGGCCCGGGCACGCGGCATGGGCATCCTGGCCATGAAGCCCTTTGCCGGCGGCATGCTCGACGACGGCGATCTGGCCCTGCGCTTCCTGCGCCAGGAACCCGACCTGCTCGTGCTGGCCGGCTGCGACACGCGAGAGCAGGTGGACCAGGCGGCCGACGTCTTTAGCGGCGAGGCCGTGTGGACCGAAGCCGACGCGGCCAAGGCCGAGGCCTTTCGTCAGGAGCTCGGCTCGCGTTTTTGCCGGCGCTGCGAATACTGCCAGCCCTGTCCCCAGGGCGTGCGCATCACCTACGCCATGATGTACAAGGTGGTGACCAAGCGTTTGTCCCCGGCCAAGGCGGTGGGGTTTGCCGGCGCGACCATGGAGACGGTGCGCCAATGCGTCGACTGCGGCGAGTGCGCCACGCGCTGCCCCTACAATCTGCCCATCCCGGAAATGCTCAAGGAGTATCTGGCCCTTTACGACAGCCACAAGCAGGGGGCCTGCTGATGTCGCCCGGCCAGGCCCTGGCCGAACGCTTCTGGCAGGCCGGGGCGGTCACCGTCTCGGCCGAGCCCATCACGCTCAAATCCGGGCGCAGCAGCCACGTCTACGTGTCTTTGCGTCATTTTGTCTGCAATCCTGGCAATCTGAAGCTCTTGGGCGATGTGTTCGGGATGTGGCTGGCCGAGCGGCGACTGGCCCTTGGCAGCGTGTCGAGCCTGCTCTCGCCGGTCTTGTGCGGGGCGTTTGCGGCCCGGTTCCGGCTGCCGTTGGCCCTTTTTCGCCCGGATACCTCGGAAAAGGGCCTGGCCGGCCAGGTCTTTGGCGGCGAACCCGGGCTGCCCGTGGTCCTTCTCGACGACGTGCTCACCTCCGGCGGCACGGCCCTGGCCGCGGCCAAGGCCTTTGCCGGGGAGAAGATGGGCGACGCCTCGCTCTATGTCTTCGTGGACAAACGTCCGGCCGGGCTGCGGCAGGCGTTTGGCCTGCCCGTGGCCGCGCCCATGACCCTGACGGAACTGCTGGGGCACGGCCTGGCCGCCAAACATATCGCGGGGCCGGCCGTGGCCTGGGCCGAGGAGGAACTGGCCTTTCTGGAAGGCTAGCGGCCGGGAGGAGTCGGTGAAGAGAAGGCGGAAGAATGCTCCGGCGCCCGGGGGCCTGAGGCCCGGCCCCCAAAAATGGAAGGAGTGTTGAAAGGGGTCTTGGCATGGGGTGACTCCTTGGCCGGCGGGGAGCAGGGGCAGTCGAAGTCCTGGCTTGACCTCCCCCCTGCAGGGGGAAAGGATTTTATGGAGTGCAGGCCGTTGGCCGGCAAATCGGCCGGCTGCGGACAGGAAAGAGGGTACGCGTGACCATCGCCGAGGAAATCGAAACCAAGTTTGCCGTGGCCGAATTCGACGTCGTGCGCCGGATGTTGTCCGCTGTTGGCGGCACGTTCCTGTCCCGGCGCTTTGAGGAAAACGTCGTCCTTGATGACGGCGACGCGACGTTGCGGAGCCGCGACGTCTTGCTGCGCATCCGCCGCGACGCCGCCTGCAAGCTGACGCTCAAGCTTCCGGCCGAGGCTCCCGAAAGAAGCGGACTCAAGATTCGCCGGGAAATCGAGACCGAGGTGGCCGACGGGGCCGCCCTGGAAGCCGTTTTCGCCGCCCTGGGCTACGCTCCCTTCCTGCGCTACGAAAAGGTCCGGGAAACCTGGCGGGTCGGCGACGCCCTGGTCTGCCTCGACGAACTGCCCTTTGGCCGCTACCTGGAGATCGAGGGACCGGCCGCCGCCATTGGCGAACTGGCCGGACGGCTGGGTCTGGCCATGGAGCAGGCCCTGCCCCAGACCTACCACGAGCTGCATCAGGCCTACCGCCGCGCCCACGGTCTGCCCCCGGATATGAGCTTTGTCTTTACCGCACAGGCGCGACGCGCCATCCTGGACAGCCTCGCCGCCTCCCACTAGAAGCGCCAACGATTGCAGCTTGTTGGCAATCCGGTTGTCAGTGGCCGCGTTTTTCCGTAGGCCAGAGCATGGCAACCGGGGCGACAGGTGCGCATCCACGCCCCCTCGACAGCCCGTCAGAGCGACTTATATATCCCCGAGGTAGGAAACCGGGCTTGCGCCCGACAACCCGCCGTTCGCAAGAGGTCACGACAAGCTCATGAGCCATCCCATGCAAGAGGAACAGCCCGGCCTGGGCGTCAGTGTCGAGGAAGAGGTCCGCGAACCCAGGCAATACAAAGTCATGCTCCACAACGACGACTACACGACCATGGAGTTCGTGATTTTGGTGCTCGTCAATGTGTTCCGCAAAAACGAAAACGAAGCCACGCAGATCATGCTCAACGTCCATAACAACGGCGTGGGGGTATGCGGCGTCTATACGGCCGAGGTGGCCGAGCTCAAGGTCTCGCTGGTCCACCGTCTGGCCAAGGAAAACGGCTATCCCCTGCGTTGCAGCATGGAAGAGGTCTAAATGCTCAGCAAAAAGCTCGAACGGGTGTTGACCAGTGCCGTCAAAGAGGTCAAGCGCCGCCATCACGAATATCTCACTTTGGAGCATTTGCTCTATGCCATGCTCCTGGAGGACTCCGGCCGGGACATCCTGGTCCATTGCGGCGCCAACGTGGTCCGACTCAAGCATCAGCTTGAGCGCTTTTTCACCGATCATATGGAAACCCTGCCCCAGGACACCAATTCCGAAGTGGTGCAGACTCTTGGCGTACAGCGCGTTCTGCAGCGGGCCATCATGCAGATGCAGTCCTCGGGCAAGCAGCAGGTGGAAGTCGGCGACGTGCTGGCCGCCACCTTTGACGAGGAAGATTCCTACGCCGTCTATTACCTGAAGTCCCACAATATCACCCGCCTGGACGTGCTGGAATACATTTCCCACGGCGGCGGCAAGGAATCGGCTTCCGAGGGCGCGGGCAGCGGCTCCGAGGAACAGCGCGAGGGCAAGTCCGGCGGCTCGGCCCTGGAGCAGTACACCGTGGATCTGGTGGACAAGGCCAGGAAGGGCGAGATCGATCCGCTGATCGGTCGCGATCAGGAGCTCACCCGCACCATCCACGTGCTGTTGCGTCGCCGCAAGAACAACCCCATCTTCGTGGGCGACCCGGGCGTGGGCAAGACCGCCCTGGCCGAGGGTCTGGCCCTGCGCATCGTCAAGGGCGACGTGCCCGAGAGTTTCCGGGACACGCTCATCTACGCCCTGGACATGGGGGCGCTGCTCGCCGGCACCAAATACCGCGGCGATTTCGAACAGCGGCTCAAGAGCGTACTGTCCGAACTGGAGCAAAAGCCCGGGGCGATTCTCTTCGTGGATGAGATCCACACCATCGTCGGGGCCGGAGCCACCAGCGGCGGAACGCTCGATGCCTCCAACATCCTGAAGCCCGTGCTCGGCTCCGGGAAGATGCGCTGCATCGGTTCCACCACCTACGAAGAATACAAGAATCATTTCGAGAAGGATCGGGCTCTGTCACGCCGGTTCCAGAAGATCGACGTGGCCGAACCTTCGGTGGAAGAGGCGGTGGAGATATTAAAGGGCCTTCGCAGCTACTACGAGACCCACCATGGCGTGCGCTATACTGTGGCCGCCCTGCGTTCGGCTGTGGAACTCTCGGCCCGGCACATCAACGACCGCTTCCTGCCGGACAAGGCCATCGACGTCATCGACGAGGCCGGGGCCGTGCGCAAGCTGGCCGGCACCGAGGCCAAGGGGGCCATCGGCGTGGCCGAGGTGGAACGCGTGGTGGCCACCATGGCCAAGATTCCGGCCGCCCGGGTCACCTCCTCGGACAAGGTGCGCCTGGAGAACCTGGAAAGCGAACTGAAGAATCTGGTGTTCGGACAGAACGAGGCCGTGGAGGCCATGGCCAAGGCCATCCTGCGCTCCCGGGCCGGGCTGGCCCATGCCGGCAAGCCCACCGGGTCATTCCTGCTGGCCGGCCCCACCGGAGTCGGCAAGACCGAGCTGGCCAAGCAGCTCGCTGCCGTGCTCGGCGTCAACTTCGTGCGCTTCGACATGAGCGAGTACATGGAAAAGCACGCGGTGGCCCGGCTCATCGGCTCGCCTCCGGGCTATGTCGGCTTCGAACAGGGGGGACTCCTCACCGACGCCATCCGCAAGCATCCGTACTCCGTGCTGCTCCTCGACGAGATCGAAAAAGCGCACCCGGACATGTTCAACATCCTGCTCCAGGTGATGGACTATGCCACGCTCACCGACAACAACGGCCGCAAGGCGGACTTCGGCCACGTGATCCTGCTCATGACCACCAACGCCGGAGCACGCGAGATGTCGGCCAAGAGCATCGGCTTCGGCGCGGGCAAGCCCGGTGAGGCGGCGGACAAGGGCATGAAGGCCATCGAGCGGCTTTTCAGCCCCGAGTTCCGCAACCGCCTGGACGGCATCATCGGATTTAAGTCCCTGTCGCCCGAGGTCATGGACCGCATCGTCCACAAGTACATCCGCGAGCTCAACGCCCAGATGGCGGAAAAGCGCGTGTTCGTGCACCTGACGCCGCTGGCGGTGGCCAAGCTGGCCGAAAAGGGCTTCGACGCCGACTACGGCGCGCGGCCGCTGGCCCGGGTCATCCAGGTGGAGATCAAGGACACGCTGGCCCAGGAAATGCTCTTCGGCAAGCTGCAAAAGGGCGGCGAAGCCACCATCGACGCCGCGCCCGAAGGCGCGCCCGAGATGTTCAGCTTCACCTTCTCCAGCCGCGCCTCGAAAAAGGCCCTGCCCGAGGCTGCCGACGCCGAGTAGAGTCTGTTGGAAGGGAAGAATGCCTCCGGCGGCCGGGGGGGATAATCCCCCCCGGACCCCCTTGATGGGAGAAGTTTATCAAGGGGGGGCTGGATGGAAGATTGGTCGGCTATCGGGGCCGGGGCAGCCGAAGTGATGGCCTGACTGAAATAAACGTGCCTCGTTTTCGAAACCGGGATCGCCGTCAGTCGGCGCTCCCGGTTTCTTTTTCGCTCCACACCCGACCAATTGACCGGCCCGCCCCCAAACCCCCTTAAATAACTTCTTCCATGCGG
>JBKICS010000288.1:0-5290 GCA_046567015.1 Acidobacteriota bacterium
CACGGAGCGCTTGCAGCGTTTGCGGGACCTCGGTGAAAAGGCGCATGGAGTTCGTTTCCTCGGCCACATGCGCTTCAAGGAAAGCGGCTTCCTCGTGGGACAACCCCGCTTCCCCGGCGAACTCCGCCAAGGAAACATCCCGCGTCATGATGGCTTGATAGCAATCGGCCGCCCCTTTCTCCCATCGCTTCATGATCAAGCGGTAAGGGAGCCGGGGGGATTCGATGCGGCACAAAGTGCCGAAAGCGTCGAAAAGCACGCCCTTGATGTGCCGTTGCTCCATGCTCGCCTCCCGGGCATGCCCCTGGACCAAAAGGGCTTTCCAGACGGAAATTTCTGAGACATTTTCTGGAGCGAGTGGAGCAAAATTGGAGCAAAAAATCAAGACAACGAAGAATGGGTCACCGACCGAGTCAGTAACCCATTAAAATAATTGGTGCCCGAGGCCGGAATCGAACCGGCACGTCCCGAAGAACAAGGGATTTTAAGTCCCTGGCGTCTACCAGTTCCGCCACTCGGGCACCGCGTCGGCTTTCTTGCCCCGAAACCCGCGCCGCGTCAATTGCGCCGCCATATACGACGCACGAAGCGCCAAACTCTCGGACCCGCCCGCCCCGTACGTAGCCAGGGACGCCCTTTCCTGCTACACACCTGGCCATGCCGCACGAACGAAAAAAACTCGTTGTCCTGGGCCTCGACGGTTTGCCGCTCACCCTGGCCCGCACGCTTGCCGCCTCCGGCAGACTCCCCAACCTGAAACGGTTGCTGGCCATCGACGCCGCCAACATCGAGGCCGAACTGCCCGAGCTCTCGCCCGTCAACTGGACCTCGTTTCTAACCGCCGCCGGCCCCGGCCGACACGGCGTCTTCGGCTTCGTCGGCATCGACCCGGCCAGCTACCGCCTCGGCCCCGTGGACGCCGCGACCATCGCCGCCCCCACCATCATGGAGCGCGTAACCGAAGCCGGGCTTGTTGCCAAGATGGTCAACATCCCCTGCGCCGCGCCGGTCAAACCCCTTAACGGGGCCATCATCGCCGGCTTCCCCGAGACCGACCTGGGCCGGGCCGTTTATCCGCCGGAATTGGCCCAGAACCTGAAGCTCGCCGGCTACCGCATCGAGGCCGACACCAGCCGGGGAGCCGCCGATTTCGACGGCCTGGCCCGGGGCCTTCGCGCGACGCTTGCCTCGCGTCGGGCCGCTCTGGAAATGCTCTGGGCCGGGGGCGACTTCGACCTGTTCATGCTGGTTGCCACCGAAACCGACCGGCTGTTTCATTTCTTCTTCCCGGCGGTCGCCCACCCCGAGCACCAGCTCCACGGCGCGGTCCTCGACCTGCTGGCCGACTGGGACAAGCTCATCGGGCTGGTCCTCGACCGCTACGAGGCCCTGCCCGGCCCCAAGCGGTTTATCGCCCTGGCCGATCACGGCTTCGTGGAACTGGAGTTCGAATTCGACCTCAACGTCTGGCTGGCCGCCAAGGGGCTGCTCAAGACCCAGCCCGGGGCGAGCAACGAATACGACGCCCGCATCGTGCCGCACCACACCGCCGCCTTTGCCCTGGACCCGGGCCGCATCTACATCAATATCAAGGAACGCTTCGCCCGGGGCGTCTTTCACGAGCATGTGGCCGAGCGGCTGGCCGGGGAACTGCGCGACGAACTGCTCGCCGTTGTCCATGACGGAAGGCCCGTCTTCGAGGCCATCCATCTGCGCGGCGAAATCTATGCCGGCCCACAACTGCGCCGCGCCCCGGACCTCGTCTGTGTCGGCCGCCCGGGCGTGAGCCTGACCGCCAAGTACAACCGCGCGGAACTGACCGGGCGCTACGGCCGTTTCGGCTGCCACAGCCCCCATGACGCCCTGTGGTGCGACAGCGAAGGCTCCCGCCCGACCCGCACCTCGGATGCCGGAGCGACGCTCGCCGCGTATTTCAATCTTCCCGAACCCAAAGAGCATCCATGGATTTCGAGCGCGAGCTAAACCCCGCCCAGCACCAGGCCGTCACCACCACCGAGGGCCCTGTCCTCGTCATTGCCGGAGCCGGCAGCGGCAAGACCCGCACCATCGTCTACCGCCTGGCCCATCTGGTGGCCTTGGGCGTCGACCCGAGCGCCATCCTGCTTTTGACCTTCACTCGCAAGGCTTCCCAGGAGATGCTGACCCGGGCCGGGCTGCTGCTGGCCCTTGGTTCCCAGGGCATTTCGGGCGTGGCCGGCGGCACTTTCCACGCTTTCGCCTTTGCCTCGCTGCGGCGCTACCACGAGGCCGCCGGCTTCCCCACGGGCTTTACCTGCCTAGACAGCTCGGACTGCGAGGACGTGCTCGGCCAGTGCAAGGACAAGCTGGGCCTTGGCAAGGGCGACCGCTCGTTTCCCCGGCGAAGCGCCATCCTGGGCATGCTCTCCAAGGCCCGCAACAAGGAACGCGACGTCGGCGACATCATCACCCGCGAGGCCTTCCACCTGCTCCCCTATGCCGAGGCCATCGCCAGCCTGGGGCAGGCCTACACGGCGTTTAAGGCCCAGCACAATCTGCTCGACTACGACGACCTGCTCTTCACCCTGGAGCGCATGTTGACGCAGTCGCCGGAGTTGGCCGAGCAGCTGCGCCGCCGCCACCGCTACATCATGGTGGACGAGTACCAGGACACCAACAAGGTCCAGGCCCGGCTCACGCGTCTGCTCGCCCCGGCCTCGGGCAACGTCATGGCCGTTGGCGACGACGCCCAGTCCATCTACGCCTTTCGCGGCGCGTCGGTGGAAAACATCCTGGATTTCCCGACGCTCTTTCCCGGTACGACCCTGATCAAGCTCGAGCGCAACTACCGGTCCACCCAGCCGATTTTAAACCTCACCAACGCCATCCTGTCCGGCGCGGCGCGCAAGTTCGACAAGCGGCTTTTCACCACCCGCGAAGACGGCCCCATGCCCGAATGCATGCGGCCCTTTTCCGACCTCACCCAGGCGGCCATGGTGGCGGCCAAGGTGCGCGAACTGACCGCCAGCTATCCGCTCCACGAGATCGCGGTGCTCTTTCGGGCCGGCTACCAGTCCTATCCCCTGGAAGTGGAGCTCGGCAAAATAGGCATCCCGTTCCAGAAGTACGGCGGCCAGAAGTTTTCCGAGGCCGCCCACATCAAGGACGTGCTGTCCTATCTGCGCCTGGCCCGCAACACGGCGGATTTTCCGGCCTGGTCGCGGGTGCTGGCCTTTGTGCCGGGCATCGGCCCCAAGACCGCCGCCAAGATCTTCGAGGCCATCCGGGCCGGCGACCGGGCGGTTTTGGGCAAGATCGCGGCCAAGACCGCGGAATTCAAGGCGCTCATCGAGTTCCTCGACGCCCTGCGGGCCCTGCCGCCCCATCCGGCCGAGCTCCTATCCAAGGTCGTCGAGGCCTATGCCCCGCTTCTGGCCGAGAAGTATCCCGACGACTACCCGCGCCGCCAGGCGGGCCTGGAACAGCTCGAACAAATCGCCGCCAGCTACGCCGACCTCGACGCCTTCCTGGCCGATCTGGTCCTGGAAAACCCCGACCAGGACCACAAGAAGGCCCGCGAAGGCCATCTCATCCTGTCCACGGTCCACTCGGCCAAGGGCCTGGAATGGTCGGCCGTGCTTTTGATCGACCTCGTGGACGAGCGGTTCCCCTCGCGCCACGCCCTGTCCCGGGCCGACGACCTGGAAGAGGAACGCCGGCTGCTCTACGTGGCCTGCACCCGGGCCCGGGAATATCTGGGCCTGTTCGCCCCGGAGACCATCTACCAGCGCCAGGGCGGCGGCTGTTCCCCGGCCATGCCGAGCATCTTTTTGCGCGAACTCCCCACCGATGTCTTAAGCGAGCGCCGCGAACGCCTAGGCGGCAGCCAGAGCGCCTCTTTCGCCGCCTGCCCCGCGCCGAGGACGGCCGGCCAGGCCTCCCGGCCGCCGCTGCGCCAACCCGTCCGCCGGGCCACCTCGGCGCCGCTTACGGCCAAGGCGGCGGCGGCCGGCGCGACGGGCAGCCTGCCCGGCAACACGCCTGGCCCGGCCATGGGCTACTGCCAGCACAAGATTTTCGGCCGGGGGAAAATCATCGCCGTGCTGGACGACGGCAAATACCGGGTCAATTTTCCCAACTTCGGCCCCAAGGTCATCCTTGCCGCCTATCTGGAAATGGAGGATGCTTCCTAGGGACGCCCTTTCGCCCCTTGTGACGCTCCGGAGTCGCCGTGCGCATCCGCTGGAAACTTTTTTGGCTGCTGGCCGCCATATCCCTGCTGCCGCTGCTGGCCCTGCGCATAAACAGCCAGCGGTCTCTGTCGCATCTGGCCGAGCGGCTTTCCGCCCGGGTCGGGGCGCATCTCGTGGCCGATGCCCAGTCCCGCCTGCGGCGCACGGTGGAAGACCACGCCCGACTGCTGGACGCCCGCCGCCAGGGGCTGGTCCTGGCCGTGGCCATGCAGGCCGCCGTGGTGGAAAAAGCCCTGGCCGACGCTCCCAAAAAGGACGCCGCGCCCGACCTGGCGGACGCCGTTGTCGTCAGCGCGACCGGCATGGGGATGGGCATGGGGATGGGCATGGGCCGCCTTCTGCCGCCCCCGCCCGAGGCCGGCTTCACCGAAACCCCGGACTATTTTCGCATCCTGCCCGACGGCGCGACGATGCCCCTGCCAATCGATGCCGGCCGCGTCCTGCTGCGTCTGCCCGCAGGCCTGGCCCCGGACGCCGCCCCGCCCCAGGCCGCCGCCCTGGCCGGCCTGGCCAAGCCCATCTCCCGCATCGTCGCCCTGACCGGCCGGCTCGACCATTTCCAGGCCACCGTGCTGCCAAGCGGCCTGGCCGCCGTCACCCCGGCCATCCCCGGCTATCCCCGGCGCTACGACCCGACCGAGGCCCCCTGGTATCGCCTCGCCCGCGACGCCGCCGGCCCGGTCTGGACCCCGCCGCAAGTCGAACCCGGCACCGGGCGCGTGTGCGTGGCCGTGTCCAGCCCGGTGCGCGCCCCGGACGGCTCCGTCATCGGGGTCACGGCCATTTTCACGCCCCTGGACGACCTGCTCGCCGCAGCCACCAACCCGGCCCATATCGCCGGAGACGTGGAAACGTTTCTCGTGCAGGCGGCGCCGGCCGACGCCGGGGGAACGCAGCTGCTCGTCGAAGCCGGCGAGGTGGCCCGCGCCCCGCACCACGGCCCCCACGGCTGGCGGGCCTTCGTCACCCCCTCCCGGCTCGCCTCGCCCGACGACGCCATCCTGGCCGCCATGGCCGCAGAGGTGGCCGGCGGCGTCTCCGGGGTCAAGCGCCTGACC
>JBKICS010000289.1:0-8479 GCA_046567015.1 Acidobacteriota bacterium
CGCACCACGGGCATTCCCACGCCCCGGAGGCTTCCCCGGCGGCCGGACCGCCCGGCGAGGTCGCAGCCGGCGCGCCGCCCCTGGGGCGGCTGGTCGCCGACGCCAACCCCTTTCCCTGCTGCTGCGGCGGCGCCTGCGGCACGCCGGCATCTGGCGCACCTGGCCAAAGCCCTCTGCTCCAGGCCGCCCGGACCGACGTCTTTCGCATCGAGGCCATGGACTGTCCCACCGAGGAACGCCTGATCCGCAAGGCGCTCAGCCCCATGCCCGGCATCAAGGGGTTGACCTTCAACCTGCTTGGCCGGGAGCTGACCGTGCACCACGACCTGCCGGACCCGGCCCCCATCGTGGCGGCCATAGCGGACCTGGGCATGCAGGCCGAGCCGGTTTCCGGCCAGGCGGCCGGCGCTCCCCGGCCCCAGGCCCCGGCCGCCTGGCTCGACCTGCCCCTGGCCGCGGCGCTGGTCCTTTCCGTGGGCGCGGAACTGCTCGACTGGTTCGGCCTGGCTACGCCCTGGCTGCCGGCCGTGTGCGCCCTGGCCGCCATTGGCCTGTCCGGCCTGCCGGTGTTCAAAAAGGGGCTCGTCGCTCTGCGACACCGCGACCTCAACATCAACGCGCTCATGAGCGTGGCCGCTGCCGGCGCGCTCATCCTCGGGCAGTTTCCCGAGGCGGCCATGGTCTTGGCCCTGTTCGCCGTGGCCGAAAAGCTCGAAGCGGCCTCGCTGACCCGGGCCAAGAACGCCGTCACCGCCCTGCTCGCCCTGGCCCCCCAGGAAGCCACCGTGGGCCGGGCCGACGGCAGCTTCGCGGTCGTGCCGGCGGCAACCGTGCCGGTCGGGACCACGGTGCGTCTGCGGCCCGGGGAACGGGTGCCGCTCGACGGCGTGGTCACGGCCGGACGCTCCTCGATCGATCAGTCGGCCATCACCGGCGAGAGCCTGCCGGTGGAGAAAGGCCCCGCCGATCCGCTTTTCGCCGGAACCGTCAATCAGGAAGGCGAACTCATCTACCGGACCACCGCCCTGGCCGACGACTCCACCCTGGCCCGCATCACCCGCTCGGTGGTGGCTTCGCCGGGCAAAAAGGCCCGCACCCAGCGCTTCGTGGACCGTTTCGCCGCCATCTACACGCCTTCGGTCTTCGTGGCCGCCGTGGCCGTGGCCGTGCTGCCGCCGCTTCTGGCCGGCGCGTCCCTGGCCGAGTGGGTCTACAAGGCACTGGTCATTTTAGTCATCGCCTGCCCCTGCGCCCTGGTCATCTCCACCCCGGTCTCGGTGGTCAGCGGCCTGGCGGCGGCGGCCCGGCGCGGCATCCTCGTCAAGGGCGGGCTGTTCCTGGAACAAGGCCATGCCATCAAGACCCTGGTCCTGGACAAGACCGGCACCATCACCTCCGGCCGCCCGACCCAGACCGATTTTGAGAACCTCGTCGGCGACCCGACCGCCAACCGGAAAGTTGCCGTCAGTCTGGCCGCCCGGTCCGATCATCCCGTGTCCAGGGCCGTGGCCCGGGCCGGACGCGAGGACGGCGTGACCCATGCCCCTGTGGACGCGTTTACGGCCCTGCCCGGGCGCGGCGTGCGGGCGAGCCTTGACGGGCACGGCTACCACCTGGGCAACCACCGGCTCATCGAGGATCTCGGCCTGTGCTCGCCGGCCATCGAAGCCCGCCTCGACGTCCTGGAAGCAGCCGGCAAGACTGCCGTGCTCCTGGCCAACGCGTCCGGCGTCCTGGCCATCTTCGCCGCTGCCGACACGCTGCGGCCCCACAGCCGGGAGGCCGTGGCCGAGCTGCACGAACTGGGGATCAAAACCGTCATGCTTTCGGGGGACAACGCCCATACGGCGGCGGCCATCGCCAAGGCTGTGGGCATCGACGCCGCCCAGGGCGATCAGTTGCCCGAGGACAAGGCCCGGGCCGTGGACGCCCTGACGGCGACCACCGCCGGTCAGGGGCTGGTGGCCATGGTCGGCGATGGCATCAACGACGCCCCGGGGCTGTCCCGGGCCGACATCGGCTTCGCCATGGCCGCGGCCGGCGCGGATGCGGCCATCGAAACGGCCGACGTGGCCATCATGGACGACGATCTGCGCAAGATCGCGGCGTTCATCCGGCTCTCCCGGGCGACCGTCGCCACGCTCAAGCAGAACATCGCCCTGGCGCTCGGCCTCAAGGGGCTGGTGCTGGTGCTGACGTTTCTGGGCTACGGCTCCATGCTGCTGGCGGTTTTCGCCGACATGGGAACGAGCCTGCTCGTGATCGCCAACGGACTGCGGCTGCTGAGGCGCTAGCAAGCGGCGGCGCGCCAGGCGCGGTTTGACAGGCTGCCTCAGGGGGGCTACTGCCTGATACAGTCGGAAACTCCCGACACGGAGGCGTCCCATGAGAAAGGAATTGGCAGGCAAGGTCGCCCTGGTCACCGGCGGTTCACGCGGCATCGGCGCGGCCACGGCCCTGGCCCTGGCGGAACACGGCGCGCACGTGGCCATAAGCTACGCCGCTTCGGTGGCCAAGGCCGAGGCGGTGGTCAAGAAATTGGCCGCTTGCGGCGTGGACAGCGCGGCGTTTCAGGCCGACCAGGCCGACCCGGCCCAGGTCCAGGCACTCATAACGGCCGTGGTCGGCCGCTTCGGCCGCCTGGATATTCTGGTCAACAACGCCGGGGTGCTGACTCCGGGCCGCCTCGACGACCCCACCGTGGACGCCGAGGCCCTGGCCCGACAGTACGCCGTCAACATCGGCGGCGTGGCCACAGCCATTCGCGCCGCCGCCCCGGTCATGGCCGACGGCGGGCGCATCATCATCCTGGGCTCGTGCGTGGCTTCACGGGCCGCCTTTCCCGGGTTGGCCGACTACGTGGCCACCAAGGCCGCCGTGGCCGGCTACGCCCGGGGCGCGGCCCATGACCTGGGACCGCGCGGCATCACCGTCAATGTGGTCCAGCCCGGCCCCACGGCCACGGACATGAGCCCCGATTCCGGCGACTTCGCCGCCGTCCTCAAGGCCAACACGGCGCTGGGCCGCTTTGCCCGGCCCGAGGAAATCGCCGCCGGCATCGTCTTCCTGGCCGGGCCGGGAGCGGCCTACATCACCGGCGCGGCCCTGGCCATCGACGGCGGTTTCGCCGCCTAGAACGCCTCAAAGAGGAAAACCGGTGCGACCACGGCCCAAGAAGGCTGGTCGCACCGGCTCCGCTGGCCGACGGCCCCTGCCGCGACAGGGGCGCACGGGGAAAAATCCCTAGAACGGCACGTCGTCCATGCCCGAGGCTTCGGACGGAAAGGCCGGTCCGGGCTCGTCGTCGGGATAGGACTGGCGGCCGCCGCCCTGCTGCGGCCGGGGCGCGCCGCCTTGCTGCCTGGGCGCGCCGCCGTAACCGCCCTGCTGGCCGCCGGCCGGGGGGGCGGAACGCCGGGGTTGCTGGGGCGCGAACCCCTCGTCGCCCATGGGGGCCTCGGCGGTCTGGCCGCCGCGCGAATCCAGGCCCTGGACCGTGTGGCCGGGGGCGGTCACCACCACCTCGGTGATGTAGCGCTTCTGGCCCTGCTGGTCGTCCCAGCTGCGGGTGCGGATGGCGCCCTCGATATAGACCAGCCGGCCCTTGGCCAGATAATTATTGCAGAATTCCGCCGAGCGGCCGAACACCTTGACCCGGTGCCACTCCACCCGGTCCACCTTGTTGCCTTCGCGGTCCTTGTAGGACTCGTCGGTGGCCACGGAAAATTCGGCCACGGGCTGGCCCGAGGGCAGATAGGTCAGCTTGGGGTCCTGCCCGAGGCGTCCGACGAGAATGACTTTATTGATGCTTCCGGCCATGGGGCCTCCTTGCTGGCTTGACGAATTAGGGACGCGGCGCGAGCTTTTCCAGCTCGGCCAGGGCGTCCTCAAGTTGGTACGAGGCCCGGTCGGCGGCCTTGGCGTCGCGTTCGCCCAGCGCCCCTTCCAGGGCGGCCTTGGCGGCCATGACCTTCTCGACGCCCGGATTGAGGGCCTGGCGCTGGGGGGCCGGCAGATCGCCCAGACGCACCCGGTCGTCCAGGGCGGCGGCCAGCTCGATCAGGCCGCGATGGCTGTCCCCGGGCGTGGCTTCCACGGGCCAGGCCAGGGCGTAGAGCCTGGGATAGCGCTTTTCGGCCGCTTCCTGGTCAAAGGTCTGGGCTATGACGCGAATCTGGATGTACTCGCCCATGGCTACTCCTTTTCCTCCCAGTCCGTGCGCACCCGGTTGACCACGTCCTGGATGAGGTCGGTCTGATCGGCCGGACACACGCCAACAAGCGGCGCGCCCTGGTCCACGTTCTGGTCGTGCTGGAAGTAGACGGCATAGATGATGCCTTCGGGGCCTTCGTAGAGCAGCGGTTTTTCCCGCTTCATGCGCGAGACGATAAACAGCTCCAGGCCGGGCTTGACCGTCACCGAGCGCGGTCCCGAGGCCTTGACCTTCTTGTCGATGCTCGGGATGAAATAGTATTTGGCCCGCTCCGGCGCGGTGAAGAGATAAAGCACCTTTTGCAGGATGTTGGCGATGACCTCGTCCTTGGACAGGTAGTGGCGGATGACCACCAGCGGGGTGCCGGCCTCGACGAACCGGCCTTCGAGCTCCCGGTGGATCTCGCCGACCACGCCCTTGGCGCTGGCGAAAAGCGGCTTGTCGTTGTTTTCCCGGGTGAGCTTCGCTAAAAGCGTGCCCGGTTTCTCGCCGTAGACGCCGGAAATACCGGTCACATGGGAGCCGACTTCGATGCCGGCGAAGGTCGCCACGCCGGTATGGGGCGCTTCCACCACGATTTCCTCGTAGGGCGCGGCCTTTATGTCTTCAAGCAGGGCTTTGACGTCGATCACGAGAACATCCCCCGTCGGCCGCTTGCGGCGCGACATTGGAAATTTACGGCTATTTACAATGCGGCGCAGTGCGCCGCAAGCCAAATCGGAATTGCCTGTCCGCATCCGGTGGCCGCCGGACTTCAAATCCGGTGGATCGTCGCGGGCGGGTTTCTCACCCGAAGTCGGGATCGTGCGCGGCGCCAGATCCTACGTCTGGTATGTCGCGAGCCTTCCCCGCGCCAGCCCCCTCCCCCTTGTCAGGGAGGGTCCGGGAGGGGGTTACCCCCTCCCGGCCGCCGGAGGCATCTTACCCTCTTCTCTCTTCTCTTACCTATAATACAAGTTCCGGCCGCCGATGGTCAGCAGCACCTGTTTGAGATTCTTGCGAATCTCGCGGCGGTCCCAGATGCCCTGGATGTGTCCCCGGGCCAGGGCGTTGTGCGCCTGGTGGTAGTCCGGCGGGATGTCCACGCCGGTGGTTTCGCGGATGACGCCGGGTCCGGCGAAGCCGATGTTGGAGGAGCGCACGGCGAACTGGTACGGCGAGCAGCCAAGGAAACTGGCCACCGGGCCGGCGTAGGAATTGGTATCGTAGAGCACCACGTAAAGGCCCCCGGCCTCGATGTAGCGCCGAACGGCCAGGGTGACCCGGGGCATCTGGATCAGGCCGTTTAGGCTCTCCTGGATGCGGATGCCGGCCGTGCCGTGGACGTAGGCCAGAAACGGATAGTGGCGACGGCGGGCCCGGGCCAGGGCGCGGATGAACTTCTCGCCTTCGGCCGCGCCCACCGAGCCGCCCCGGAAGGCGGAATAGAGCACGGTGGAGACGAGCTTTATGCCTTCGATCTTGGCGTCGATGGACACGCAGCCGGATTTGAGTCCGGTCTTTTTCTTGGCCGCGTCGAGCTTTTCCTCGAAGCCGGGATAATCGAGCGGGTTTCCGGCCTCAATTTCGGCGTCGTAGTCGACAATGGAGCCCGGATCGAAGACGTTGCCCATGACCCACTGGTATTCCATGGGAAAATGGTGGCCGCAGTTGACACACACGCCGGCGAAATCGCCGTAGAGGTCCGGGGCCCAGAGGTCGGGGCAGCCGTAGGTTTTCGCGCCGGGGCAGGTGACGGCCCGGTCCTCGGCGGCCTTGGGGCTGACGTAGCTCCAGCCGAATTCCTCCAGGCAGGCTCCCTGCTCGGGCTGGGAGAGTTCGGTGAGCATGCGGCTTTTGGCCGGATCGCAGACCACGGGCGCGTTTTTGTCCCGGGTCTTGCGCAGCGGGGCCGTCAGCTTGTGGGCGACGAGGCGCAGTTCGGCTTCCAGGTCGCCGGCGGCCTTGGCCAGATTCTTGGTGTGCTTGCGCAGGAAGTCGTAGCGGATAAAGGAATAGCCCGACCACAGAACGCTTTTGGCCCGGGAGGCGATGCGCTGGCCCGAGGGCCGGCCGTCGCGGAAGGCGGTCTCGGCCATGCGGCGGTACTTGCAGTAGCGCTTCCAGACCAGCCGGTCGGCGGCGGCGTCGTCAAGCGTCCAGCGCACGAACATGTTGTCGGCGTCGTTGCCCTTGCGCCGCGAGGCGACCAGCGCCCGGAAGAGCTTGAAGCCGGCGATGCCGAGGAAGACCTGGTCCGTGGCCTGGATGACTTCCTGGCGCAGGGTCTTGAAGAAGTCGTAGTGATGGGGCCGCGCGCCGAGCGGCGGCTCGTCGAGCACCTTGTCGATGTAGCCCATGCGCAGGTTGTCGGCGGCGGTGATGTTGAGCCGCTTGGCGCACTCGGCGATGAGTTCCGGGGCCACGCGCTGTCCCTGGCGGATGCCGGACTCGATGGCGGCCGCGCCCTCGGGGGAGATGACGGAATAGTAGCCGCGCGAGAGCATCATGCGCACGTCGGACAGGCCAATGGCCTCGGCTCCGCCGGAACCGCCCTCGGAGATGACGGAGACGACCGGCACGCGCAGCCCGCCCATTTCGTAGAGGTTGCGGGCGATCTGCTGGGCCGCGCCGGGGTAGTCCTCCACCGGAAACGCGCCCGGGGTGAAGACGTAGGTGTGGATGGGGATGCGCTCGGTCTCGGCGACCTTCATGTATTGGAGGGCCTTGGCGTTGCCCCAGGGCTTGACCGAGCCGCCGTTTCGAAACTCCTGCCCGTGGCCCTTTTCCTGGCCGATGACCATGACCGGCTGGTTGACCACCTTGTCGCCCTGGCGGCGGGTGATGTAGGCCCGGGCGATGAGCATGCTGGGATCGATGGAGTATTCGTCCTGGCCGCCGATCTCGGTGTAGTTGTCGTAGACGTTTTCCAGAATGTCCTTAAGTGACACCCGGGCCGGATGGCGCACGATGCGCACCATGTCCATGGGCACGAGTTCGTCGTCGAGCTTGTTTTCCAGAAACGCGAAGAGATCCTCGATCTGGCGGACCATTTGGGCTTTTTCGCCCGGGGCGGCGGCGGCCTCGCGGCTGGCGAACTCGGAGAGCCTGGCCTGCATGAGCGCGATGTTGGCGTTTTCCCGGCCGCCGAAGATGTCCTTGATATAGTTCAGGCGATCGGTCAGTTCGACCACGCGCTTTTCAATTTCCATAGTGCGTCTTCCCGAAAACGCCGGCCCCGGTCGGGGCAGGCGCTAGAATTGCAGGATCGTGGAGGTTTTTTCCCGCAGGAACCGGACGTTGGATTTGAGCTCCACGCCGGCGCCGTCGGCCCCGGACAGGGTCAGCTCGTCGAGATAGTCCACGCCCCGTTTCTTGGCCTCGGCCAGATTCTTGCCCCAGATGATGGCCAGGGCGAGGTTGGGGTCGTATTCGGTCGGAATCTCGTAGGGCGAATCCATGGGGATGTGGGTGTGCAGGGAGGCATAGGGCAGGGTCGGGGCCAGGAACTGGTCGATGCGGCCCACCCAGGGGGTGAACCGGTTGGCCGGATCCTCGGCGATGATGCGGTATTCGATGCCGACCCCGTCGAAGGTGATGTCGGACTGGTCGTAGCCCATGGCGTCGCCGAGGCCCAGACGGATCTGCTCGGCGATGATGTTGACGCCGTCTTTGCCCTTGATGCGCGAGATGGCGGCGGAGACGCCGTTTTCCACCTGGATGCGGGTGTTGACTTCCATCAAAAACGGCTGGCCCGTGGGCGAGACGATCCACTCCCAGGTGCCGACGTTGTCGTAGCCCACCTCCCTGGCCATGGCCAGGGAATAGCCCACGATGTCATCGAGCAGCTTGCCGGCGTCAAAGGCGTAGTCCACTTCCTGGGGCCGAAAGCCCGGGGCGATCTCCACCCGTTTCTGCCGGCCGGTGGACTGGATGGTGCAGTTGCGGGTGCCGAAATGGACGATGCCGGTTCCGGTGCGGTCGGCCACGACCTGGACTTCGAGGTGGTTGAAATCGAAGATGCGCTGTTCGATCAGCACGCCCTCGTCGTGGAACTGGCGCTTGGCGTAGTTGCGGATGCGCCGGTACACGGTCTTGAACTGCTCGATGTCGTAGATTTCCTCGATGCCCATGCCGCCGCCGCCGGCCGAGGCCTTGACCAGGACCACCGAGTTGCTGATGCCCTGCTCGGCCTGGAAGGCGAACAGGGTCTCGGCGATCTCCTCGGCCTCCAGCTCGTCGTAGACCGGCCGGTCCGAGCCCGGAACGGTGGGGATGGACAGGCTG
>JBKICS010000290.1:0-7296 GCA_046567015.1 Acidobacteriota bacterium
GGTTCCTCTTCTCTTCACACCCCCGGAGGGATTACAATGTCCACGAAAATGTGGGGCGGGCGATTTGGCGAGGGGACCGGGGCCTTGATGGAGGCCTACAGCGAGTCCGTGTCCTATGACCGGCGCATGTACAAGCAGGACATTGCCGGCTCCAAGGCCCATGCCCGGATGCTGGCCAAGCGCGGCGTTTTGACCGGCGAGGAAGCCGAGCGCATCGTGGCCGGCTTGGATCTGGTGCTCGACGAGATCGAGGCCGGGGTCTTTCCCTGGCGGGTGGAGCTGGAAGACGTCCACATGAACGTGGAGCAGCGCCTCACGGAGTTGATCGGCCCCCTGGGCGGCAAGCTCCACACCGGGCGCAGCCGCAACGATCAGGTCTGCCTGGATTTCCGGCTGTACGTGGCCGAGAGCCTGGAGGTCTGGGCCCGGCTTCTGCGCGAGCTGGCCGGGGTGTTTATCGCCCGCGCCGCCGAGCACAAGGACACCCTGCTGCCAGGCTGCACCCATATGCAGCCGGCCCAGCCGGTTTCCCTGGCCCATCATCTGCTCGCCTATGCCTGGATGCTTCGGCGCGACTGCGAGCGGGCCGAGGATGCGCTTAAGCGCGTGCGCGTCTCGCCCCTTGGCGCGGCGGCCCTGGCCGGCACCACCTACCCGCTGGACCCGGCCATGGTGGCTCGGGCCGTGGGGTTCTCCCAGGCCTTCGGCAACAGCATGGACGCCGTGTCCGACCGCGATTTCGCCCTGGAGGCCCTTTTTTGCGCCTCGGTGACCATGGCGCACCTGAGCCGTTTTTGTGAAGAGATCATCCTGTGGGCCAATCCGCGGTTCGGCTATGTTGCCCTGCCCGACGCCTACGCCACCGGGTCGAGCATCATGCCCCAGAAGAAAAATCCCGACGCCGCCGAGCTCATGCGCGGCCGGGTGGGGCGGGTCTACGGCTCGCTCATGAGCCTTTTAACCGTCATCAAGGGCTTGCCCTTGACCTACAACCGCGATCTCCAGGAAGACAAGGAGCCGTTTTTCGATGCCGACGACACGGTGCGGGCCTCGCTTCGGGTCATGGCCGGCATGCTCTCCGAGCTCGTCTTTCGGCCCGAGCGCATGCGCGAGGCGCTCACCCAGGGCTTTTTAAACGCCACGGAGCTGGCCGACTATCTGGCGGCCAAAGGCGTGCCGTTTAGGGAGGCCCACCACATCACCGGCCGGGTCGTGGCCGAGGCCGAAGCCCTGGGCCTGCCGCTGGAGCGATTGACCCTGGAGCAATTGCGAGTATTTTCTCCGGCCATAGACCAGGATGTTTTCGAGGCGCTGCGGTATGAAACCGCCGTATCCAGACGCAACGGACCCGGCGGCGCCGGTCCCGAATCCGTGACCAACCAGATGGCGGAACTTACCCGATGGCTTCAAAGACGCTAAATCTTCAGTTGCGCTGCCTGCAGGCCATAAGCGGCATCATCGACAAGGCTCTTGATTTGGAGCAATCCTTGCAGGATATTTTGCGTATCCTGGCCGAGACCTTGTCCATGAAGCGGGCCACCATCACCCTGGTGGAGCGCACCACGGGCAAGCTGGTCATCAGCGCTTCCCAGGGGCTGACCCTCGAGGAGAAGCGGCGCGGCGTCTACGGCTTAAACGAAGGCGTCACCGGCCTCATTTTTCAGACCGCCAAGCCCTATGTGGTGCCGGACATCCGCAACGAACCGCTGTTTCTGGACAAGACCCAGTCGCGCAAGATCGAGCGCGACCGCATCTCCTTTATCGGCGTGCCCATCATCCTCCACGGCCAGCCCCTTGGCGTGCTCAACGTGGACCGGCTGTTCGGCGACGAGGTCGATTTTGAGGAAGACGAGGCCTTTTTGACGGTGGTGGCCACGCTGATTGCCCAGTTCATGAGCCTCAACCAGAAGTACGAGGCCAAGGTCGAGGTCTTAAAGCGCGAGAACGTTTCGCTCAAATACAAGCTCTCCCAGGAATCGCGCGGGCTGTATATCGTCGGCAAGAGCCTGGCCATGCAGGACGTGCAGCGCCAGATCGAAAAGGTCGCCCCCACCCGGGCCACGGTGCTGCTCCTTGGCGAATCCGGCACCGGCAAGACGCTGATTGGCCGCATCATCCACGACCTGTCCGAGCGCAAGGACTATCCGTTCATCAAGGTCAACTGCGCCTCGATCCCGGAGAATCTGCTGGAATCGGAGCTGTTCGGCTACGAGAAGGGCGCGTTCACCGGCGCGGACCAGACCAAGCCGGGCCGGTTCGAGGAAGCCAACAAGGGCACGATCTTTCTCGACGAGATCGGCGAACTGCCGCTTGGCCTGCAGGCCAAGCTCCTGCGCGTGCTCCAGGACAAGGAGTTCGAGCGCCTGGGCAGCAACAAGACCCGGCAGGTGGACGTGCGCATCCTGGCCGCCACCAACAAGGATCTGGCCACCCTGGCCGAAACCGGGGCCTTTCGCCCGGACCTGTATTACCGCCTGAACGTCTTCCCCCTGCAAACGCCGCCGCTTCGGGAGCGCAAGGAAGACATCCAAAGCCTCATCATCCATTTTCTCACCAAGGTTTCCAAGGAATACGGCCGCAAGCTGACCTTTTCCACCGAGGCCCTGGCCGTGCTCAAGGAATACGACTGGCCGGGCAACGTGCGCGAGATGGAGAATCTGGTCGAGCGGCTGGTGATCCTGGCGGAAAACGAGCGCATCGACGCCGACCTTATCCGGCCCTATCTCACCATCCCGAGCCGGGAGGAGCACTACGAATCCGACCGGGGCGGCGACGGCGAGGGCGCGCCGTCACTCAAAAGCCTGGAAAAATCCGTGGTCATCGACGCCCTGCGCCGCCACGGCGGCATCCAGCACAAGGCGGCCCGGGAACTGGGCATAACCCCCCGGCAGATGGGCTACCGCGTGAAGAAATTCAATCTCGAATCCATGGTGGCGGTGCAGCGGGTGAAAAATCGCTGAACCGCCGCGCCGCCTGGGGCGCATCGTGTTGCCTCGAAAAGGCCGTCCATCGGGCGGCCTTTTTTGTTTGCGGCTGGGCGGCGGCGCGGCGCTGTTCGGGGAACGACGCGGCCGGGAACTAGGCCGTTTTCTCCAAATAGAGCCGGTTGAGCGCATCAAACAGCTTGATCCGCACGGCTTCAAACTCGCCCATGGCCGTTGCCGCCGCCGCGTCCTTGCCCTGCCGGGCCAGATCGACCACGTGTCTGGCCAAGGCATGGACCTGCTCGTTCCAGCGGCCGATTTCCTGAAATACCGGGTGGTCCGTAAAGCAGCGGCTCCCTTCGCCGTCGTACCATTGGCCGAATTGGCAGTGGTGGTGGTCGGCCACTTCCGAGGGATCGAGCTTAAGATGGCCGAGCAGAATGGATTCGAGGCGCGCCCGCCAGGCCAGGTGGGCGGTCTTGACGGCGGCGATGTCGAAAGGCGGCGTGCCCAGACGGAACTGCTCGATGTGCTCGGACAGAAGACCGGTGAGATAGGTGAGCTCCTGGGCCGAGGAGTTGACCTGCTGGGAAGCGGCGGCCATGCCGGCGATGGTTTCGGCCACGGCCGAGGCTCGCTCGGAAATGCCCTGGCTGGCGTCGAGGCTATGCCGGGCCTGCTCGCGCATGCCCTCGGCGGCGCTGGCCGCCTGGGTCAGGCTTTCGGCGATGGCGGCGGTGGCTTGCGACTGTTCCTCGGTGGCGCTGGAACTGGTGAAAATCATGTCCTTGAGTTCCTCGACGATGCCGGCGATGGCCCCGACGTCGCCGCTGACCTCGCCCATGGACTGCATGAGCCGTTCCGTGCCGGTGATCTGCTCCTCGGCCAGCCGGGCGCACTCCTCGACAGCGGACACGGCCTGTTCCGTGGCCGTCAAGTTGTTCTTGGCCATGGCCTGGATGGAGGCAATGGCCAGGCCCACGTCCCTGGTGGCGGCCATGGTTTTTTCGGCGAGCTTTCGCACTTCGTCGGCAACGACTGCGAAGCCCCGGCCGGATTCTCCGGCCCGGGCGGCCTCGATGGCGGCGTTTAAGGCGAGCAGGTTGGTCTGGTCGGCGATGTCGGCAATCACCCCGAGCACTTCGCCGATGGACTGGCTGTCCCGGCCAAGGGCGGCCATGTCCCGGCGCAGGTCGCTGGCCTTGTCCCGCACATCGATGATGGAGGCGGTCACTTGCCGCAGACCGGTTGCGCCGCCGGCGGCCTGACGGCCCAGGGTCAGGATTTCGCCGGCGTTTCGTTGGGCCGCGTCGGCGGCGCGCTGTGCCGCGCTACGGGCCTGCTCCATGCTGGCGGCGATGTCTTCGCTGGCCTGACGCATCTGGCCCACCGAGGCGGCCACCGCGCCGATGTGCTCGGCCGTGGCGTCTACGGCGGCGTCCATGCTGTCCATGTCCGTCGTCAGCCGCCTAGCCTGCGCGTCGATGGTTGTGGCGGCATCCTTGGAGACCGCGGCCATCTGGCTTGCCGTCCGCGAATGGGTTTCGAATTCCCGGGAATAGGCGGCGATGGTGCCCACGGCGTTTTTGTCGGTGATGCAGAATTCCCGAAATCGGGCGCAGGCCGCGCTTTCGGCCCCCGGGGCCGTTGGCGTCAGGTTGCCGCAGGCCAGGGCCTCGAGACTGTCCCGGGCGGCAGCGGCAAAGCGGGCCAGGACGGCCAGACGCAGGAACAGCCAGGCCGTCAATGCCGCCTGAAGGGACCAACCGACGGCCGAAGCCGGCAGCAGCCAGGGCGAGGCCTCGAGAAGCGTCGGGCGTACGGCCAGGGCGAGGGTCGCCAGCAGATTGACCGCGAACAGCCCGGCTGGGGCAAGAACCCGGGGCGTTCCGGAGAGGGGGGTGGTCGGGTAGGACATCAGTGGCTCCTTGGAGGATGATGGACGTCTCGAAATGTTTCGAATTGGAGATTGGTTAAGGCTAAATCGCGCTTTTCGGCTTGCCTCCAAACGGTGACAACCGCTTGCGCCGGCTTGGCTGATTGTATTTTTATCCATAGAGTTCTTGGGGTTGACTATCGGATAAGAACTTGTCGATACGGTGTCGCCAGGATGGAGAACGGGATTTCCCGTGCGCCGGGTACGGCGTTTGCTGGCCGTAGGCGTGGATTGTGGGATGGCCGCGACGCGCTGGAGCCGGTCGCGGCCGTCGGCGGGGCCAAAGCGGCGGGGGACATGCGGGGCGCAAAAAAAAAGCCGCCCGGCCCCTAAACGGGGCGGGCGGCTCAAACCGGAATCGGGCCGGGGACTTAAGCCCGGCTGAACTGGCGGTATTTGATGCGATGCGGGATGTCGGCCGCAGCGCCCAGGCGGGCCTTGCGGTCGGCTTCGTAGTCGGAGAAGTTGCCGTCGAAGAACATGGCCTGACTTTCGCCCTCGAAGGCCAGGATGTGTGTGGCCACCCGGTCGAGGAACCAGCGGTCGTGGCTGATGACCAGGGCCGAGCCGGCAAAGGCGAGGAGCGCCTCTTCCAGGGCGCGCAGGGTGTTGACGTCCAGGTCGTTGGTCGGTTCGTCAAGGAGCAGCACGTTGGCCCCGCTTTTGAGGATCAAGGCCAGATGCAGGCGGTTCTTCTCGCCGCCGGAGAGCACCTTGACCTTTTTCTGCTGGTCCTGGCCGGTGAAGTTGAACCGGGCGATGTAGGCCCGGGCGTTTATGTCCTTGTTGCCCAGACGGATGGTGTCGTAGCCCTCGCCCACCACCTCGAACACGGTCTTTTCCGGGTCCAGCGCCTCGCGGCTCTGATCGACGTGGGCCAGCTGGACCGATTCGCCGAGCGTAAACGTGCCGGTGTCGGGCGTTTCCTGGCCGGTGATGAGCCTGAACATGGTCGTCTTGCCGGCGCCGTTGGGGCCGATGATGCCGACGATGGCCCCGCGGGGCACGGTAAAGGTCAGGTTCTCGAACAGCAGCCGGTCGTCGAAGGCCTTGGAGACGCCCTCGGCCTCGATGACGTTCTTGCCCAGGCGCGGTCCGGGCGGGATGTAGATTTCCAGATCCTTGGCCAGGCGCTCGCCTTCCTGGGAAGCCAGCGACTCGTAGGCGGCGATGCGGGCCTTGGACTTGGCGTGGCGGCCGCGCGGCGACATTCGCACCCACTCCAGTTCCCGGGCCAGGGTCTTGGACCGTTCGCTCTCGGATTTCTCTTCCTGGCGCAGCCGTTCCTGCTTCTGCTCAAGCCAGGAGGTGTAGTTGCCCTTCCAGGGGATGCCCCGGCCCCGGTCAAGTTCGAGAATCCAGCCGGCCACGTTGTCCAGGAAGTAGCGGTCGTGGGTGACGGCGATGACCGTGCCCGGGTAGCCGTGCAGAAAATGCTCCATCCAGGCCACGGACTCGGCGTCCAGGTGGTTGGTGGGTTCGTCGAGCAGCATGATGTCGGGCTTTTGCAGAAAGAGGCGGCACAAGGCGACGCGGCGGCGTTCGCCGCCGGAGAGCACGTTGCAGGGCGTGTCCGCCGGCGGGCAGCGCAGGGCGTCCATGGCCTGGTCGAGCCGGCTGTCGAGATCCCAGGCGTCGCAGGCGTCGAGCTTTTCCTGGACCTCGCCCTGGCGCTCGATGAGCGCGTTCATGGCGTCGTCGTCCATGGGCTCGGCAAAGGCGGCGTTAATTTCCTCGAATTCCTTTAAAAGGGCCACAGTCTCGGCCACGCCTTCCTCGACCACCTCACGCACGGTCTTGGTCACGTCCACCAGCGGATCCTGTTCCAGGTAGCCGATGGTGTAGCCCGGGGTGAGCACGGTCTCGCCCTGGAAATCCTTGTCCACGCCGGCCAGGATCTTGAGCAGGGTGGATTTGCCCGAGCCGTTAAGGCCCAATACGCCGATCTTGGCGCCGTAAAAATAGGACAGGGAAATGTCCTTGATGATGGGCTTTTTGTCGTGAAACTTGCTGACGCGGATCATGGAATAAATAATCTTGTTCGGCTCGGCAGCCATGAAACCTCCTTATACAAGCGTCGGCCGCCCCGGGGACGGCGTCGTATTGGGCTAAATTGCAAAAGAACCGATCACAACGCAAGCGGCCCTTCGCCCCGACCGGTGGATCGGGGGGAGGGCCGCCGCAACAGTGCTCGGAGTGTCCAAGCACGGGGAAAGGCTTACTTTTTCTTTTTCGCCAAGGCTTCCTGGAGCATTTCGCCCAAAAGGCCCAGGCCGCCGCTCGGGGCCGCCGCCTTTTCCTTTTTCACGAAGCGCTTCCAGTCGTCGGTTTCCCGTTCCTTCTGGCCGCCGACAGGCGAGAGGGTCATCTTGCGCTTGTCGGTATCGATCTCGGAGACGACCACCGAGGCGGTGTCGCCGATCTTGAGCTTCTCAT
>JBKICS010000291.1:0-5552 GCA_046567015.1 Acidobacteriota bacterium
GCCTCGGCCGACGAGGAAAGTTTTTCCGCCGGGTTGCTGGAATATCCGCATTACACCCGGCCCGAGGTGTTCGAGGGGCTGCCCGTTCCGCCGGTCCTGCTCGGCGGCAACCACGCCGCCATTGCCGCCTGGCGGCGGCAGCGCGCCCTGGAAACGACGCTCGCCCGCCGGCCGGATCTGTTCGACGCCACGCCGCTCACGCCCGAGGATGCCGCCTTCTTGCGCGCCGCCCCGCGCACCCGGCCGGGCCGCAACCTCCATTTGGGGTTGGTGCACGGGCCGGTGTTGCTCAAGGACGGGTCCGTGGGCACGGTGTCTTTGACAAACCTCGACGTACACGATATAGCGCGCGTTTCCCGTACCTATGGCCTGGGCGGGTTCGAAGTGGTGTCCCCGCTTCGCGACCAGCTGGCCCTGGCCGGGCGCATCGTGGACCATTGGCGGGTCGGGCCGGGATCGCGGTCCAACCCGGACCGGGCCGAGGCCCTGTCCCTGGTGCGGCTCCATGAGGGCCTGGATGCGGCCCTGGCCGCGGTTTCGGCCGATCACGGGCGGCCCGCCGCCCTGGTCGCCACCAGCGCCAAGGGACCGGCCACGCTGTCCTTCGCGGCGGCGCGGGAATTGATAGCGGCGCGTCCGGTGCTGCTCGTCCTTGGCACCGGGCACGGCCTGGCCGAGGAAGTGCTGGCCCGGGCCGACGGAGTTTTGCCGGCGATCCGGCCGTTTTCGGACTACAACCATCTTTCGGTGCGGGCCGCGGCCGGCATCCTCACCGACAGGCTGCTTGGCGACGCCATGTAGGCGCGCGGGCTGCGACAACGACATTCCAAGGCCGGGGACGCAGGGCGTCCGGCGGCTTTATCCGAGGAGAAAGCGTCATGAACGTGATCGAGAAAATTGAACGCGAGCAGCTGCGTCTGGACATGCCGGCCTTCCGCCCCGGCGACACCATCAAGGTGCATCTGCGCATCATCGAGGGTGAAAAAGAACGCATCCAGGTCTTCCAGGGCGCGGTGCTGCGGCTGCGCAAGGGTGGCGTCAACTCCACCTTCACCGTGCGCAAGGTGTCCGACGGCGTCGGCGTCGAGCGCGTGTTCCCCATGCACTCGCCGTTTATCGAGCGGGTGGAAGTGGTTTCCCAGGGCAAGGTCCGTCGCAGCCGCCTGTACTACCTGCGGGCGCTTCGCGGCAAGGCTGCCCGCATCAAGACCAAGACCAGCTGGGATTAGGTCGCGGCGTTTCGCCGTGGCCCACGCCCGGTTTCTTTTCATGGCCGTGGCCTGTCCGCCGTCCTTCCCGGACGCGGACAGGCGCGGCTTTCGCCGCTTGGAGGCCGCGACGCCATGCCTGACGCCCGCCTGATCGCCGGCGTGGACGAGGCCGGCCGGGGCTGCCTGGCCGGGCCGGTGGCGGCCGGGGCCGTCATCCTGCCCGACGCCTTCGACCTGCCGGGCCTGACCGATTCCAAAAAACTCACCGCCCCCCGCCGCGCCGTCCTGGCCGCCGCCATCAAGACCCAGGCGCTCGCCTGGTCCGTGGCCCTGGTCTGGCCGGACGAGATCGACCGCATCAATATCCTGCAAGCCACCTTCGCCGCCATGGCCAAGGCCCTGGCCCATCTGTCCCGTCAGCCGGCGAGCGCCCGCATCGACGGCAACAAGATCATCCCCGACGCCCGCCTGGGCCGCCTCGCCGGCCGCCTGGACCAGGAAGCCGTCATCGGCGGCGATCTGACCGTGCCGGCCATCTCGGCCGCTTCCATCCTGGCCAAGACCGCCCGCGACCGGCTCCTGGACGTCTACGACCGCCGCTATCCCGGCTACGGTTTCGCCGCCCACAAAGGCTACGGCGTGGCCGCGCATCTGGCCGCGCTGCGCGCCCTGGGACCATGCCCCATCCACCGCCTGACCTTCCGGGGCGTGCTGCCCGACAAAACCCCGCGCCAACTCGGCCTGCCCGGAGTGTAGGTTGGGCGTTAAGCGGAGTCGGAGGAAGGCGGAAGAGTGCCTCCGGCGGCCGGGGGCCTGAGGCCCCCGGACCCCCCGACTGGAAGAAGGGGTTAAGGGGGCATGGCGAGGTTTGGAAATTTGTTCGGCTGAAGGTCGGGAAAGCGGTCGTTCACCCTTGACGGGAACCGCAGCTGCTCCGGCGGCCAACGGGCTCAGCCCTTTGGAATTCCACCTGGAGGCAAGGGGGCTGGGGCAAGCGCATGTTCGAGGTGGGTACCGTCGTTGCCAGGGGGAATGTCCCCGGGCGGGGGACGGTCCAACCAGCGGAGGCTGTCCGTGAGCGCCAAGCATTTGCAATTCGGTCGGGAGGGCGAGGCCGCGGCCGAAGCCTTGCTGACCGCCAAGGGCTACGCCGTCCTGGCCCGCAACTACCGCACGCGCGGCGGCGAGGTGGATCTGATCTGCCGCGACGGCGGCGTGCTCGTCTTTGTCGAGGTCAAGGCGCGCCAGGCCGACAGTCTGGCCCGGCCCGACGAGGCCGTGACCCCGGCCAAACGCCGCAAGATCGTGAAGGCGGCTGCGGCGTATCTTTCCGAGGGCGGCTTGTGGGATCAGCCCTGCCGCTTCGATGTGGTGGCCGTCGTCGGTCGTCAGGGACGCCTGACGGCCACCCATATGCCGGATGCGTTTGCGCTGGAGGATGCGGGCCTTGGCGGCGGGCTGTACCAGCCGTGGTAGGCCCGGGGCCTAGTCGTCCTCGTCGATTGCGTCGCAGTTCTCGAATTCCGGCAGGGAAGCGGAGGCGGCGGCTTCCAGGATGCGGGCCTCGATGTAGCTGACGGCGTCGGCGTCGTCGGAGTCGAGGTCGAAGCAATAGCCGTCCTGGGAGAGCAGGCCTCCGGGAATGAGGTCGCCGCGTTCTTCGGGGTCGGTGATGGTGTCGGCATAGAAGCACACGGACAGGAAGCGTTCGCCGTCGAGGCTGGCCACGTCGACCATGGCGATGACCGGCCGGCCGCGATTGGGCTCGGCCCGCAGGCTGTAGCTCGCCGGCGGCCTGGGAACGAAATTGACGGTGGCGCCGCACAGGCTTTCCAGGATGGATTTGAGGCGCAAAAAGGCGTTTTTGACGCCGTTGGGGTCATCGGTCCAGGATTCGATGAAGGCAGAAAGTTCGGTCATGTCGGGTCTCCTAGAGGTAGAACAGCACGATCAGGTAGGTAGATAGCCCGATCAGGCAAAAAACAAAATCGCTTCTTTTCATGGATTCCTCGAAAAAAGTTGTTGCCAAGCCCGGCGGGTTTGGATAATTACCGTGTCTCGCCGCCGCCGAGGTAGCTCAGTCGGTAGAGCAGGGGACTGAAAATCCCCGTGTCGGCAGTTCAATTCTGTCCCTCGGCACCATGGAAATCAAAGGCTTACTGTCACAAGATGGTAAGCCTTTTTTCTTTTGGTTCGCTGTGTCTTTCACCTGTCCCCCAAATCCGAAAAATGCGGTATGCAGTACGGTGAAAATACCCCAAGCCCAGGGGGAAGGGAAGGGCGGCCTTCCGGGCAGGCAAACCGTCAACGTCAGGCGACAGGAAATTTGTTTCAAGCGTCAAGGAACGACGATGCAAACGATCAAACACGAAACCCAAATTTTTATCGGCAAGGTCAGGCGGCTATTCGCGGTCCATTTCCGCAAGGGCTATGTGGCCCGGCAACTGCGCGCCCGCCAGGGGGACTGCCGCCAGTGCGGAACCTGCTGCCATTTCACCATCGCCTGCCCCATGCTGACCAGGGACCACCTGTGCCGCGTGTACGGCAAATGCCGTCCCAAGGCCTGCCGGTTTTTTCCCCTCGACCGGAAGGACATCGACGACGTGGCCGCGTGCGGCGGCGTGTGCGGCTATACCTTCGATACTCCCGCCGCCAGGAAGGAGAGTTGATCGCTTCGTTTCTCCCCGCCTGGACTCCCGCGGCCTGGGTCAGGCACGCCCGTGGCACGCACGGCCGGACACCTCTAACACGCAGCAGGTAAGGCGTATGATCACGCATATCGTCATGTGGACCCTCAAGGATGCGGCCGAAGGCCGGAACAAGGCCGCCAACGCGGCGGATATGAAGGCTCGGCTGCTGGCCTTGCCGGCCAAGATCGCCTGCCTCAGGGAAATGCGGGTGGCCGTGGCCCAGGAGATTTTCGCCGCCGCGCCGGCGACCGACATCGTGCTCTACGCGAGGTTCGACACCAGGGAAGACCTGCGCGCCTATGCCGAGCATCCCGCGCACCAGGAGCTCGTCGGATTCGTCAAGAGCATATCGGTCGAGCGGCGGGTGGTGGATTTCGAGTCCTAACCTTGATCCGGCGGATCCTGCTTGCGCTTGTGGTCCTTAAACAGCCGCCAATCGAATTTTCGGTGGCGCAGTCCCGGCCACCAGCGCATGGCGATGACGACCGCCAGGAGCAGGCTCAGAGAGAGCAGGCGCAGCCAGTCGGATTCGTGCATGGCGGACTTCCGGCCGGGGCGCCCCGGACTTGGTTGATGACGTATCCCCGCGCCGCAGGGGGGCGGCGGCCTTGCGGCTACGGCGCGTCGCGCGGTCGGGCAACCGGCGGCAAAACGGTCCGGTCTGTCGCCGGACGCACCGGGAATCCGGCCGCGCCGGCGAGGCGCGGGGGCGGTTCTTCCCACCCGTGCCAGGAAGGCCCCGCCTGACCCAAGCGTTTGAGCGCCGGCTCTCCGGCTTTCTTTCAGCCTACGGCGCGCCGGCTTTGACCGTCAAGCGGCCGACGCGTGACAGACTGCTCCTGCCTCTGCTATGAGCCCGAACATGGGGAAATCCCGGGCCGTCCCATGGCGAGGCCGCGTCCCGTCCCAGCCTCTTGGACGCGGCTTCATGGCGCAAGCCAGCAGCGTGACCGATCCAGCCGGAAAAGGAGCTCCCATGCAACTGGAACCCTATCTGTTTTTTGAAGGCCGGTGTGACGAAGCCATTGCCTTTTATCGCCAGGCCCTGGACGCCGAGGTGACTATGCTGTTTCGATACAAGGACAGTCCGCAGCCCCAGGGCATGATCCCCCCCGGCGGCGAGGACAAGGTCATGCATGCCAATCTGCGCATCGGCGACGCCACCATGATGCTTTCCGACGGCCAGTGCCTGGGCGGAGCCGCCTTCCAGGGATTCGCGCTTTCCCTGGCCGTGGCCGGCGAAGCCGAGGCGAAACGGCTGTTTTCGGCCCTGGCCGAAGGCGGACAGCTGCTCATGCCCTTGGAGAAGACCTTTTTTTCGCCCTGCTTCGGCATGGTTGCCGACAAGTTCGGGGTCAGCTGGATGATCATCGTGCCGCAAGAGGGCCTCTCCGCAGGGACGAGCCCCGGCAGTTGACCAGGCGTGGAGCGGCTTGGCTCCTCCAGGTCCGGTCCGGTCCGTTTCGTGGCGTTCGTGCGTCTCACAGGCCATGACCAGCCGTGATCCTCTGGACGGTCGGCCCTCGCCGGCACGCGCGGCAGGGCCGCCTCGGGCCACGTGTTTCGCTGATCGAACAGGCCGTAACCTCAGTGGAGACGGCCTCTTGTTGTCCTGCGGGCCGCAGACGCCGGCGGGCCTTTGCCGACCGGG
>JBKICS010000292.1:0-6242 GCA_046567015.1 Acidobacteriota bacterium
CCACCGCGTCGTTGCGTTCCAGGGACGCGCCCTCGGGCAGCATCATGTTGACGATGAAATAGCCCTGGTCCTCGTCGGGCACGAACCCCGTGGGCAGGGTCACGAGCAGATGCCAAGCTCCGCCGCCGACTGCCGCCAGACACACGACGGTAACCAGCATGCGCTTTATGGCCACGCGCACTCCCACGGCATAGCCGCGCGTGGTGGCGTCGAAGACACGGTTGAACCAGCGGAAAAACGCGCCCAACGGCCCGCCGGACTGGCTGGCCGGGCGCAGGATGAGCGCGCACAGGGCCGGGGACAGGGTGAGCGCGCAGATGGCGGACAGGGCCACGGACACGGCCAGGGTGAGGGCGAACTGCTGGTAGAGCCGCCCGGTCACCCCGCCCATGAAGGCCACGGGCACGAAAACGGAAATGAGCACCAGGGAGATGGCGATGACCGGCCCGGCCACTTCGGCCATGGCCGCCCGGGTGGCCTCGCGCGGGGCCATCTTTTCGTGGTCGATCTTGTGCTGCACCGCCTCGACCACCACGATGGCGTCGTCGACCACGATGCCGATGGCCAGGACCAGACCGAACAGGGTGAGCGTATTGATGGAAAACCCGAAGACCTGCATGAAGGCAAAGGCCCCGACCAGGGACACCGGCACGGTGAGCATGGGAATGAGCGTGGCCCGGCCGTTTTGCAGGAAGACATACACCACGATGAGCACCAGGAGCACGGCCTCGAACAGGGTCTTTACAACCTCGTGGATGGAGGCGGTGACGAACTTGGTGGTGTCATACGGAATGGTATAGCTCACGCCCGAGGGGAAATACGTGGCCTGCTCGGCCATGATGGCCCGGATCTTGGCCACCACGTCCAGGGCGTTGGCCCCGGGCAGCTGGTAGACCTGGATGGTGCAGGTGGGGCTTTTGTTGAGGCGGGTAAACGCGTTGTAGCTCTGGCTGCCGAGTTCCACCCGGCCCACGTCGCGGATACGCACGATCTCGGCGGCCTTGCCGGTGCGCACGATGATGTCGGCGAACTCCTCGGGATCGGCCAGACGGCCCTTGACCTGCACCGTGAGCTGGAACTCCTGGCCGGGCGGGGCCGGCGGCATGCCGATCTGGCCGGCCGGGGCCTGGACGTTCTGGTCGCGGATGGCCTGGGCCACATCCGAGGAGGTGAGCCCCAGGCGGGCCAGCTTGTCCGGGTCGAGCCACACCCGCATGCCGTAGTCGCGCTCGCCGAAAACCGCCACGTTGCCGACGCCGGGCACCCGGGCCAGGGCGTCGGTGATGTTGATCTTGGCGTAGTTGTTTAAAAACAGCGTGTCCCGACTGGAATCCGGGGAATTGAGGTTGATGACCAGCAGCATGTCCGGGGACTGCTTTTTCACCGATATGCCCCGCCGCACGACCTCCGAGGGCAGGCGCGAATTGGCCAGGGCCACCCGGTTTTGCACGTCCACGGTGGCCAGATCCAGGTCGCGGGAGATGTCGAAGGTGACGTTTAGGACCATGCGTCCGTCGTTGGAGCTGACGGAATTCATGTAGAGCATGTCCTGGGCGCCGTTGACTTCCTGCTCGATGGGCGTGGCCACGGACTCTTCCACCACCTGGGCGGAAGCGCCGTCGTAGGTGGCGGTGACCTGGACCGTCGGCGGCACGATCTGCGGATACTGGGCGATGGGCAGGGTCAGGATGCAGATGGCCCCGACCAGGGTGATGATGATGGACAGGACCGAGGCGAAGACCGGCCGGTCGATGAAGAAATTGACCATGTGACCGGCTCCTACTGCTTGGCCGCCGCCGGGGCGGCGGGAGCGGTCGCGGAAGCGGCGGCGTCAGGGGCGGGGACGACCTTGACCGTGGCCCCGGGACGGACCTTGGAGACGCCCTCCACCACCACCATGTCCGTCGGGACGAGCCCGGAGTCGATGACGAAGGAGCCGTCCTTGGAACCGCCGATGGTTACGGCCTTGGCCTCGATGCGGTCGTCCTTGCCGACCACGTAGACCGACTTGCTGCCCTGCACGTCGACGATGGCCCGCTGGGGCACGAGCAGCGCGCCTTGCCTATTTTCCAGCAAGGCCCGGATCTTGGCGAACTGGCCGGGTTTGAGCAGCCCTTGCGGGTTGGGGAAGATGCCGCGCACGGCCAGGGTGCCGGTCTTGGGGTCCAGCGCCCGGTCGGCCATGTCGGCTTGGCCCTGCTGCGGATAAACCGAATCGTCGGCCAGAAGCAGGGTCAGGGGAAACTCGCGGTCCTGGCCGCCGCTGGCCTGCTTGGACTTGGAGAACTCCAGGTAGTCCCGCTCGCTGATGGAGAAATCGGCGTACATGGGGTCGGTGGTGGAGATTTCGGCCAGGAGCGTATTGTCGCCCTTGCCCACGAGGTTGCCGGCGTTGACGTAGGTTTTGCCGATGCGCCCGGTGATGGGGGCGGTGATGCGGGTGTAGCCCAGGTCGCGCTCGGCGGTTTCCACGGCGGCCTTGGCGCTGTCCACGTTGGCCGCGAGTTCGCGCTGGTGGGTGACGCGCGTATCGTATTCGTCGCGGCTGACGGCGTGCTGCTTGTAGAGTTGCTCGAAGCGGGAGAGGTCGAGCTTAGCCTTGGCGAACAGGGCGTTCTGGCGTTCCAGCTCGGCCTTGGCCTTGGTCAGGCTCTCCTGGTACTGGCGCGGTTCGATGACAAAGAGCAGATCGCCTTTCTTGACGATGGACCCTTCGGTGAAATTGCGCTCCTTGAGATAGCCTTCCACCCGGGCGCGCACCTCCACGTTCTCCTTGGCGGCCAGGCGTCCCACGTACTCGCCGTACACCGGTACATCGGCCACGACAGGCGTCCTGGCCTGGACCATGACGGCAGGCGTCTCGGCGGCCTTGGCGGCGGGCTTTTTCTCCGCATCCTGCCCGCTGCATCCCGTCAGGGAAAGAAGGACAAGACAAAGGGCCAACGCGGCAGGCAACAGGATCGGACGGCACGGGGAAGGACGCATGGAGGTTCTCCTTGAAAGAGTGCGCAGTACCATGAGCGATATGGCATAACTGACTTTGTCGCAACAACAATCTCGTCCCGACGGGAGGGCGTTGCGGGGCTGTGGCGGCAGATACGGCGGATCGCGGCCATGGCTGCAAAACGATCCAGGCCTGCTGGGCTGAGCCGGAAAGTGTTTGTCCTGTCCGAGCCGCCCGGCTTGCACCAAACACTCCTCGCAGCGGCATCGTCCAACAGGGAACAATCCCGCCGCGCTGGTCCGCTCCAGCCGCCAAGGGATCGCGCGCCAAATCCTCGGCCCGAAAAAACGCGCAACATCATAACCATACTGGGAATTGCCGGCGTGATACTGTTGCCGATACAGTGCACAACACGCCGTCTCCGCCGGCGAGACGGTTGACCAGCCCGATTTCGCGGGCTGCCACCTCAGAACGGCGGTCCGGCCCGCGCGACCCGGCCGCCGGGCCTCGAATCGGCCGGATTCCCGGGACAACGCCGAGAAAACACGGCCCCAATGCGCCCGGCTGTTGACAGGGCCGCCCCCTTTGCCGCATCCCTTGACCTCGGTCCGCCTGGCGGGCCGGATGCCCGCCAAGGAGACCCCCATGCTCTGCTCCGCGTTGCGCTTTCTCGACACCCGCCGCAAGGATTACCTGCCGGGCCTGCTCGACCATTACCAGCCCATCGCCCGAGGCATGGCCCTTCTGGACGAAGCCCTCAAGCGCAGCCTGGGCGACGGCCAGGATACGGGCTTCAAGGTTCTGGCCGGGGAAATCGACATCCTGGAAGCCGAGGCTGACAAGATCAAGCGGCGCATCCGCAACCACCTGCCTCCGGCCTACTTCATGGTCGTGGATAAGACCCTGTTTCTCAACTACACGCGAAGCCAGGACAACATCCTCGACGCCGTGCAGGAGGCCGTGACCTGGCTCGGCCTTGGCGCTTTCGCCATCCCCGACGATCTGAGCGCCGCCATGGTCGCAAGCGTCGAGCTTGCCGGAACCACCGTGGCCATGTTGCGTCCGGCCCTGACCGACACCATCGATTTCGTGCTCCACGGCCGCAGTGATCGCGGCGAAGTCAAGTCGCGCATGCACGAAATCCGACTGCAACATCTCAAGGTGGTGCGGGCCAAGCGCGGGCTCATCAGCGCCGCCTACGCCTCGGGCCTGGATTTTTCCCGGGTGTACCAGATCATCCGGTTCGTGGAATACGTCTACCGGGCCAGCCACAGCGCCGAAGGCTGCGCCGACCTGCTGCGGGCCATGCTGGCGCGCTAGGGGCGGCCCCGGCCATGACCGCGCACCCCGACACCGAACGCCTCCAGGCCATGACCGACCGGCTGCGCCGCGGCGGCTACCGCGTCACGCCCCAACGCCTGGCCATCCTCAAGGCGCTGCTTGACAGCCACGACCATCCCACGGCCGAAGCCGTGCATCGTCGACTGCTCGCCGATCTCCCGGACCTGAGCCTGGCCACGGTCTACAAGACCATCGCGGCGCTCAAGGCCTGCGGCGAAATCCTGGAACTCCAGTTCAGCGACCGCGACAACCGCTACGACGCCGCCCGGCCCGGGCCGCACCCCCATTTGATCTGCCAGGGCTGCGGCGCGGTGGTCGATCCCGTGCTCCCCAACCTCGAGGCCATGGCCGACGCCCTGGCCGAGGCCACCGGTTTTAGCATCCTGTCCCACCGCCTGGATTTTTTCGGCTTGTGCCCAAGCTGCCGCCTAAAACGGGGCCAGTCCGACGCCGCGCCGGCCCCCACGGACAATCCAGGACCAGACCGGCCGGGAAACATTTAAATCCAGTCAATACATGCAATTACTGTCCCTGCCGGTCCGGTGGGGGCTTTTTTTTTCAAAACGTCGTTGCCATGTAACCCAGACTCTTTTAGGAGAATCATTATCCACAAGAGGCCCTCGCCCTGGGCGGAAACCGCCCCGGGCCCTTTGGCCGTACCCGAATGGCGGTGGGCGGAACACGACGGATACCTGAAGGCGCGAACCCAGGGACTGGCGGGAGCAAGTCAAACGCCCGTAACCTGAACGCCTTGACGCCGCCGTGGCGGACAATCGGGAGCGGTGGACGACACGAACGTGAAGCGGCTTCCGCGTCGCATGACAACCAAGCGGCAAAATGCGCGCAAAATCCCGGAGGTGGCATGATGAGCGACGAGAAAAAGTGCCCGGTAACGGGCAGAGCCGGCAGGCACGTGGCCGGCGGCGGCACGTCCAACCGCGACTGGTGGCCCAACCAACTCAACTTGCATATCCTGCACCAGCATAGCGCCAAGTCCAACCCCCTGGGCGCGGACTTCAACTACGCCGAGGAATTCAAGACACTCGACCTCGAGGCCGTCAAGCAGGATATTTTCAAGCTGATGACCGATTCCAAGGACTGGTGGCCGGCGGACTACGGCCACTACGGCCCGCTTTTCATCCGCATGGCCTGGCACAGCGCCGGCACCTACCGCACCGGCGACGGACGCGGCGGGGCCGGGTCCGGCAGCCAGCGGCTGGCCCCGCTCAACAGCTGGCCGGACAACGTCCTGCTCGACAAGGCCCGCCGGCTGCTGTGGCCCCTCAAGCAAAAATACGGCCGCAAAATTTCCTGGGCCGACCTCATGGTCCTGGCCGGCACCTGCGCCCTGGAATCCATGGGCATGACCCCCTTCGGCTTCGGCGGCGGCCGGGTGGACGTCTTCGAGCCGGAGGAAGACATCTATTGGGGGTCCGAGGACACCTGGCTTGGCGACACCCGCTACAAGGGCGACCGGGAACTGGACAACCCGCTGGCCGCCGTGCAGATGGGCCTCATTTACGTCAACCCGGAAGGCCCGAACGGCAATCCCGATCCGCTGGCCTCGGGCCGTGACGTCCGGGAGACCTTCGCCCGCATGGCCATGAACGACGAGGAAACCGTGGCGCTGGTCGCCGGCGGGCACACCTTCGGCAAATGCCACGGCGCGGGCGACGCCGCCCTGGTCGGCCCAGCGCCGGAGGCCGCCGGCCTTGAGGAACAAGGGCTCGGCTGGAAAAGCGGCTTCGGCTGCGGCAAGGGCGGCGACGCCATCGGCAGCGGCATCGAGGGCGCCTGGAAGCCGCATCCGACCCGTTGGGACATGGGGTATTTAAACACCCTGTTCAAGTACGAGTGGGAACTGGTCAAAAGCCCGGCCGGGGCCAATCAGTGGCTGGCCAAGGACGTGGCCCCCGAGGACATGATCGTCGATGCCCACGACCCGTCCAAGAGGCAC
>JBKICS010000293.1:0-6090 GCA_046567015.1 Acidobacteriota bacterium
GGGAAAAAGCGCACCCCAGGCAGGCAGAGTCCGGGAGGGGGGTACCCCCTCCCGGCCGCCGGAGGCTTCCTCCCTCCCCTGCCTTGTCCAGCTCTGCCCTGTCTGACCGACTTTTTTCGCCTCCCAGCGAAAAATATTGCCGCGATCAAAAGCAACAACGGGCGGTCGTTCCACGGATCGTGGAAAACGGCCGTCCGTTGCGTTTTTTTGGGAGAGCCGGTCCTGCCTGGGATTCCGGGTGCTTCCCGCCCTGGTGGGGAAAACCTACTCCACGTTGCGTGGAATATGGTCGGCTGCCTTGACGGCGCTGACCAGGGTCGTGTCGGTTTCCGGGGCGGGCGCCGGCGTCGACACGGCTTTGGCCACCATGGCCGCCTGCTGGCTGCGCAGCACCGAGGCCAGCACCGGCAGCGACAGGCGATGGGCGGCGATGCGCGGGATGGCCTGGACGCTGGTGGCGGCGGAGACCGGGCTGTCGCCGGTGACGAACAGGTATTCGAATCCGGCCTCGCGCAACAGGCGCATATAGGCCTCGCTCACCGCGCCGTAGGGATAGGCGAAATATTTGGTGTCGTAGCCGAACACCTGCCGGAAGCGTTCCCGGCTCTTGCGGATGTCTTCCCGGGCGAAATCCTCGCTCTTGGCGAGTTTTGGCGAATGGCTGAAGGAATGGTCGGCAAAGACCACCTTGGGATAGGTCTTGATCGTGTCGATGTCGGCCTGGGACAGGGTGGCCCGGCTGTAGGGATTGGCCGTGTAGGCCATGGGCAGGAACAGGGCAAAGGGCAGGTTGCGGCGCTTTAAGATCTCGTAGGCCTGCATCACCGTGGCCCAGCCGTCGTCGATGGCGATGACCACCGCGCCGTCCGGGGGATTTTTCCCTGCGCCGACCATGCGCACCAGTTCGTCGATACCGATGACCTTGTTGCCGTTTTTCTCCAGGAAATCCAGCTGGGCCTCGAAGGCGGCCAGGGAGATGGCCATGGAGGAGCGCACGCCGAAGCTGTGGTAGACCAATATGGTGGCGGCCCGAGCCGGCAGCGCCGCACCGAGGAGAAGCAGACACGCCGCTGTTACGGCGGCGTAAAAAAAGCCCTTGGCGCGCATGGGCACCCCCGATGCAGCGGTCGTCCCGGGTGTTCGGCCCGCCGGCCCAACGCCAACGGAGCCCCGGGGCCGCATTATGGTTTTGTCGTACCAGAGGCAGGGGCGTCACGCAAACGCCGCGCCGCATCCATGATCGTATTCACGTACACCTGACTATGATTATAGCCATAAAAAACCTTGCGCATGGCCTCTTCCGACATGGGTTGCTTCCAGCCCATGGCCTGCAGGATGTTGCCGAGGCTGGCCAGGGCGTCCTCGACGTCGAACAGGTCGGCTTTGCCGTCGCCGTTGCCGTCCACGGCATATTTGAGGGCATTGGACGGCATGAACTGGCAGATGCCGATGGCCCCGTAGATCGAGCCCGGGATGGACAGGGGGTCGATGCCCTGGGCCTCGGCGTACTTGAGCAGGGCGCGCAGTTCGCCGTAAGCCCATTCGCCCTTCTCCAGCGCCTTCCTGTTGAGCCAGGCCTGCCGGTCCGGGGCGGGTTTTTCGTAGGCAAAGGCCGGGGCTGTGCGGGCCGGATCCTCGCCGGCCACCAGGCTTGCCAGGTTGACCACCGCCACCTCATCGCCGAGATAGCGCCCGACGCGGGTTTCCACGGCGAGCAGGGCCACCAGATATTCCTCGGGCACGCCGTAGCGTTCCCGGGTCCGGGCCAGGGCAGCGCGGTTTCGGGCGTAAAACTCCCGGGCTTCGCCCAGCCGTTCGGCCGAGAGCACCACTTCGTGGACCTCGGGCGTCTTGAAATCGGGGAAGGCGATGTCGGCCGGGGCAGGCCGCGGCGTCTCGTCCAGCTCGCGCAGCAGGGCCTCGCTGGCTTCCGGATCCTGGGGCAGGCCCACGGCGGATTGGTAGGCCTTGATGGACCAGCGGGTCTGGCGGTCGAGCTTGCCATCGGCCGGACCGGGATGCCAGCCCAGGGCAACGAGCCGCGTCTGGACGTCGGCCACCAGGCGCAGGCCGTACTTGCGCATGTAGAGCGCCGTCAGCTTGTCGGCCATGGCCTTGGGCGAAAAGGCCATTTCGGCCCGGGAGAAAAAGCGGCGCAGCTTGGATTCGGGCAGGCCGTCGGCGGCCAGCCGGGTCAGGACGGGCTCGAAGGCCGGGTCCACGGTGGAGGCGGCCAGGGCCGCGCCAAGGGCCAGCGCCAGGACGGCCAGGCTCACGCCAAACGCCCAGCAGCGCTTGCCGCGCAGATCGAACTGCTCAGTCTTCATGGCTAACAAACGTCCCACGTGTCGGGTTCACGGGAAACGGCCCGTCCGCTTCGTGAACCAGCATCACTTGTACCTGTGTCGTATCCGGGGCAACCGGCAACGTTTCAAATGTCGGGCGCTAGGCCGGGCTCGGCCGGTTGGAAAACGCGACCAGCCGGGACAGCGCCGCCACCACCACCAGGGAAAAGGCCAGCCGGCCCACGAACGTCCCCCACATGGTGGCTCCGATCAAGTACATGAGCAAGGTATCCTCGATCAGGGCATGGGACAGGCCCATGAGGCTCATGGCCGAAAAGACGTCGCGCGGCGGAACCTTGCCCTTCTGGACATCGTGCAGGATGAGCCCGCCGCCGTAGGCCAGGCCCATGACCAGGCCGATGACCGTGATGGTGGCCGCCCCGCCGCCGATGCCCATGAGCCGCAGAAAGGGCAGGAGCGCCGCCTCGAAGAGCCGCGTCACGCCCAGGGCGTCCAGCGCCCGCATGATCCCCACCAGCCCGGCGATGACGCAGTAGATCATGCCGAGATTTTTGAGTTCCCCCCAGGCCCAGGTCGCGATGGATCCGGTATCGGCCGCCGGGGTGAAAAGCAGCGGCGCCGGACCGGTAAAAAGGCCCAGCCCGGAAAAGACCACGTGGAGCGCCACGCCGCAACCGAGCCCTCCGGCCAGGCGCAAGGCGGCCTGCCCCCAGAAGCCCACGCCGCAGCGCTTGGCAATGGCCCCTTCCACGAAAATGTTGTGGGCGATGAGCATGATGGTGGCCAACACCGTGGCCTGGGCCACGGTGAGCGGGGCCATGTCCGGGGCCAGGGCGGCGTGGACGGCCAGGGCGGCGTAGAGATTGTTGGCTATGGCCGTGGCCCAGGTCAGGCCGCATTCCGGCGGCAGGCCGACCAGCCCCATGAGCGGAGCCAGCGGCTTGGCCAGGTAGATGATCCAGCCGAGTTCCTTGAGGATCTTGACGCCGATCAGGATCGGCACCATGACCTTGAACAGATCCAGGCAGATTTTCGCCGCATCGACGACAACCGAGCGCAGCGCGCCCGGCAAGGCGGAAAAAGCGATATTCATGCGCTCGGCTATCCGTTTCGACTAGGGCAGAACCTTGCCGCCCCGGGCCTTTTCCAAATACCCGGCATAGGCGGCCTCGGTCATGATGCCGGAGCCGACATAGACCGCCCGCCAGTCCTCGGCGGACAGGGTCTTGCCTTCCATGACGGTTTGCAACTGGATATCGTAGACCACGACGGCGAGGTAGTCCCGGGCGGCGGCGTTGCCGGCCTTGGCCTGGGCCAGGGCGGCTTCGGTGGTGGCGGGGGCGCTGTAGGGGCCGGCCCAGGAGGCGACATAGACGGTGCTGGCCAGGCGGACGTAGTCGTCACGGCCCTGGGCCCGGGGGGCCTTGGCCTTGGCGGCGGCGACGCTGGCGCGGACTTTGGCCACGTTGTCGGCGGTCAGCGGCATGGCTGCGGGGGAAACCCCGGGGCCGGCGGTTTTTGAACCGAGAACGCCGCAACCGCCGAGGAACACCGTCAGCACCAGGGCCGTCAAAACCGCTTTCACCGCCATTTCCGCCTCCGGGAAGGGTACGGGTCGCGGGATGGACCGCAACCGGCGGCGACAAAACCATTTTCCCGAAGCTTTGTCCATGGCGGCGGGGCGGCACGGCCTGCCCCGCCGGCGGAAGGCGTGCGAAGGGTTATTTTTTGGCCAAGGCGTCGAAGGCTTCCAGGATGCGCGAGGAATAGACCAGGGCAGCGCCGGAATTGAGCGAGATGGCCACGCCCAGGGCTTCGAGCAGTTCCGCGCGGCTGGCGCCGGCTTCGGACGCGGCCTGGGCATGCACGGCGATGCAGGTGTCGCAGCGGGTGGTGGCGGCCACGGCCAGGCTGATGAGTTCCCGGGTCTTGGCGTCCAGGGCTCCCAGGGCGCTGCCCGAGGCGTCGATGGCCTTATACCCGTCCATGATGGCCGGATTCCCCTTGGCCAGCGCGCCCAGGGCCTTGACGGCCTCGCCCAACATTTCCTGCCAATTAACGACCATTTCGGCCTCCCATGGTTTGCCGCACGGGGCGGCGTTGGCCGGGAACACGGACCCCACCGCTCCCGGTCCGATTGTGGTGTCCGAGTTTGCCATCCCGGTCAAGCCGCGGGTTCCGCTCAGCCGCGCCTAGCGTCCGCCGCAGCGGGCCAGCACCTTGTCCACGTAGGCTCGGGTTTCGGGGATATCCGGCACCGCGCCGCCTTTTTTGACCCGGCCGGGGCCGGCGTTGTAGGCCGCCAGGGCCAGACGCACGTCGCCGTAGGCGTCGAGCAGGGCGCGCATGTAGCGGATGCCGGCCTCCAGATTGTTGGCCCCGTCAAAGGCGTCGGCCAGACCCAGGTTCCGGCCTGTGCCGGGCATGATCTGCATGAGACCGGCCGCGCCCTTGGGCGAGACCGCCCGCACGGCAAAGCCCGACTCCACCTCCACCATGGCCCGCACCAGATTGGGGTCAACGCCGTGGCGACGGCAATAATAGCGGATAAAGGGCACGACCTTGCCCTGATCGGTTCCGGCGGGCAGACGCATGTAGTCGTAGGGCGCGAAATGCTCATCGAGCTTGCGGTTGCTCAGGTGGATGCCGCCCTTGGCGTCGCGGTACTGGTAGATGGGCTCGGCGGCAAAGGCGAGGTTCGGGGCCAGGGCCATGAGCCAGGCAAGGACGAGGAGAACCTGGGGCATGGGGTGATTGTGCTTGGAAGCGGGCTTTTTGGCAACCGCCGGTCAGTGCCGGAAATCCAGCGAGAAATCGTACACGGCCACGGTCTGGGTTTTGCCGCCGGTGCCCTCGGTCCAGCCGAAGCGGATGGAGGCCAGGCCGGCATGATCGGCGGCGGACAGGGTGGCGCTGGAGTCGATCTGGGGCGTCTCGGCGGTATAGTCGGCAGTGACGTCGTCGTAGCCCTTGCCGTTGGGATCGATCCAGGTCCGCACGCGATAGTCCCGGCTGCTTGTGCGCTCAATTTCCAGGCGCAGGCCGTGGGAGAGTCCGTCTTCCAGCCCGTTGGCCGCGCCAGCCGCCTTGGCCGTATCGAGGTAGCCGGACGAGTCCTTGCCCGGATTCCCCGGGTCGCTTCCCGCGCCGTGGACGTTGTCGTCGTAACTGGTCGCGGCCTCGCCCCAGAAAAGGACCGCCACATGGTTGGCGTTGCCGCCGTCGGCCCGACTGTTGACCTCTGTCGGTTTCCCGTGGCCCTTGTTGGGATAGGTATCCACCTCGACGGCGATTTTCGGCGGCGCGATGCCGTGCCCCGAAGGCCCTGGGCCGGCGTAGCCCAGGTATTCCCCGCGCGACCCCGAGGCCGGCCCGCCGGCGGCCGTGGCCGGGTCGTTGGCGGCCGTGGCCACGGTGAAGGTGAAGCCGTCGGCGCTTTGCGTGGAGTCGGAACAGTCGTCGTAGTCGGAAAACACGAACCGGAAGTAGGTGCGCAGCCCCTTGCCGAAGACGCAAGCCCCGTCCTTGCAGGCCCCGTCCGGACACACGCCGCCCGGGCATGCGCCGTAGTCGCCGCCGTACCAGATCGCGCCAGCGGTATTGTCGCGTTCCCCGCCAAAGCGCATCCAGCCGCCGGCGTAGCGGTCCACGTTGTCGGCCCACAAAAGCGTCCAGTCATGCTCGGAGACGCCGGGCGGCGCATTGGGGAGGTCGCGGTCGAACACCAGTATGGAGCGGGCGTCGTTGGTCGTCGCGCCGACCACCGGCAGGATAAAATCGTTGA
>JBKICS010000294.1:0-4478 GCA_046567015.1 Acidobacteriota bacterium
GACCTAAGTTCAACCGGGGCGACTACATCTAACCCGGCCGCCACATCCGAACGTCCCTGACTGGTCGTACCGACTGTTCCCAGGCCGCCCGCGTCGTCCCCGCGCGGGCGGCCTTTTTTGCGCCGTGTCGCGCGGGGTGGCGGCCGTGGCCTCCCCGGGTGGCCTCCCCCTGCCGCGGACGCCACAAAGGGGGCGAGGGCTGCCTGACGCCGGCAGCGTCGAGCAGCTTCCCGGAGCCAGGCCGGGCGGCTGCCGCAGGGCTCGCGATCTCCCCGGGCGACACGTTCATGGCTCCGTCGCCTCGAACCGGGCCGCCGCCTCGTAGCGCACGCCGCCGGGAGCCGGCAGCGAGGCAAACAGCACGAAGTCCGTCACGTCCACGGCCGGCCAGGCCACGCCCCCGAGCAGCCCGAGCACCCCGGCCCAGTCTCCGCCGCACTGGGGTTCGCGTATCCGCCCAAGGGTCATGTGGGCCGAAAATGACCGGGCTTCCGGGGGAAAGCCGATCCCGGCCAGGGCCGCGTCCACGGCCGCCGCCAGGGCGCCGCACGCCCCGGCCCCCTCGGTGATGCCGGCCCAGACCACCCGGGGCCGGGCCGGACCCGGGAAAAATCCGCCGCCCGCGAGCTGCAGGGAAAACGGCGCGAACCGCACGGCGGTCAAGGCCTGCCGCACCGTCGCCAGCCGCTCCCGGGGCACGTCCCCCAGGAATTTGAGGGTCACGTGGGCGTTGCCCGGGCGGGTCCAGGAGGCCCGGCCGCGCGCCAGGGCGGCCAGGCGCGGCCCGAGTCCGGCCACGATGGCCTGATGCGCCGCCGGCAAGGCGATTCCGACAAACAGTCGCATGGTGTCCATGCCGGGATTCTAAGCCAGCCGGGTCCGGACGGGAAGGCCGTCGCGGCCGGGAGCGGCGGGAAAAAGCCGGATCGCGTTTCCGATCAGCACGCCGTGGCCTGGCTCGCGCTGTCCCCGGTAGGCGAGGCCTCGCCTTTGGCCGGAACCTGGTTTATCCTGGGCCAAGCCGGAACACCCGGCGCGGCAGGGGATGGAGACGTTTTGTCCCGGCCGCGTCGCTTCGCAAAGGACGGGCTGGCAAGCCCCTCCAAGGGATCGGCAATACCCCCGCAGGGGCGCATGCGGCCGGTCGGCCAGCGTGCAAGGGAGGCCTCCATGGATGATGAAACCGGGATCAGGCAGGAAAGCCAACTCCTGCAATTGGTGACGTTTGCCATCTCCGAAGAGGAGTTCGGCATCGACATCTTGCGGGTGCAGGAAATCATTCGCATGATGCCCATCACCAGGGTGCCGAGTTCGCCGCCGGCCGTGGAAGGGGTGATCAACCTGCGCGGCAAGGTCATCCCCGTGATCGATCTGCGCCAGCGCTTCGGGCTGCCCTCGCGCGAACACGACAACCAGACCCGCATCATCGTGATCGAGATCCACGGCATGATCGTCGGATTCGTGGTGGACGGCGTCTCCGAGGTGCTGCGCATCAGGTCCGACACCGTCGAAGCGCCGCCGGCGGTGGTGGCCGGGGTGGATTCCGAATACATCAAGGGGGTCGGCAAGCTCGATGACCGCCTGCTGATCCTGCTGGACCTGGACAAGCTCCTCACCAGCGAGGAGCTGCGCCTGGGCCGCTAGAAAAGCTTCCCCAGCGAGGGGTCCGGGGGGATGATCCCCCCGGCGGGGATTGGGGCAGCGCCCCAATCTTCACCTCTTCTCTCTGACTCCTACGGCGCGGCCGCCGACAACAGCGCGGCCACAGTGTCCGGGCGTCGGACCACGGCTGTTTTGGGACAGATCGCGACGGCGCGGCTGGCCAGATCGTCGCGGTCGGTGACCAGCACGGCGCGCAGGTCGCTGGTGTGCTTGGCCAGGGCGGCGAGCAGGGCCACGCCCTGGGGGCCGGCGCAGCAGGCCAGATGCGGCCCCTGGCCCAGATGCAGTTCCAGGGCCGCGTCGAGGTTGCGCAGGCCTTCGGCCGGGGAAAAATCGTTCCAGAGGTCGCGCGTGGCCGCAGTGGGGGTGACGGTGATGTCCTGGCCGTCGTCGTCCACGCGGAAATGCCGGCGTTCGGGGTCCACGGCGTCGATGACGTCGTGGACGTGTTCGAGCAGGGCCAGGGAGGCGTCTTCGTCGATGGACAGGCCGCTGTCCTGGCGGGCGATGCTGGTCTCGCCCCGGCGAAATTGCAGGCCGTGGCCGACATAGGTGAAGGCGAACCAGGCCGGATCGGCCATGAGCGCGGCGAGCCGGTCGTTTATGGCTTCGAGCAGCTCGGTTTTTTCCGACGACAGCGGCGCTTGCCCCTCCCGGCCGTCGGCGTCCCGCCACTGGCGGCCAAGGGACGCGGCAAAGGCAAAGGTCTGGTGCGGCACGACGGTCCGTTCCAGGATGCCGGGACCGGAGAGCGGCGCATCCGACCAGAGCACGGGTTTTCGGGCCCGGGCCAGGGCGAAGCGGCAGGCGGCCACGGCGTTCCAGGCCGGCTGGTAGGCCGTTATCACCCGCTGGCCCGGTTCGCGCCACAGCGCGTCGCAGTCGATCAGCAGCGTATTGACGGATTCGCCGGCGATGACCTTGAGGCCCCGGCGCACGGCGTCGCGAAGGCCGGGACGGTGCTTGGCCAAGCGCCGCAGCAGGGCCTCCCGGCCGCCCTCCAGATAGGCGACGTCGTTTTCCAGTTGGCTTATTTCCTCGGCCAGATCCAGGCGCAGGGAGACGTCGTCGCCCTGGGTCACTTCCACGCTGTGGTCGCGGCCGGCGGCGGCGCGCAGCTCGGTGGCGGCCAGGTCGAGGGCGGCCGGGATAGCGGGCGGCGTGGGGCGTCCGGCCAGGATGGCGGCCACGGCCTGGCGGCGCAGGTCGGCGGCCTGGGTGAGCAGCCGGTTCAGGTCGTCGAGGCTGCGGATGTGCCGGGGATGGGGCGAGGACTGTTGCATGGGGTTTTCCTGCCGGCATTTCACCGGAAAATGCTGCGGCTGGCAAAGGAAATATCGGCGGCGGCCAGTGTGGTCCCCTGGCTGCGGTTGCTTCGGCCCGGGGCATGGGCTAGACAGGTCGGGCCTGCGCGCACGCGGGCGGATGGCGTACCGGGTCGCCCTCGGCCCCGGCGGAGGCGTCGGGCCTGCGCGCTTGCGGGCGGATGCGCCAAGGAGGTTTGGGACATGCGGCTTTTGACGCGATCGGATTTCGACGGACTGATTTGCGCGGTGCTGCTCAAGGAAGCCGGCGTCATGGACGAGTGGGTGTTCGTGCACCCCAAGGATGTCCAGGACGGCAAGGTGGCCTGCGGCCCGGACGATATCCTGGCCAACGTGCCCTATGCCCCGGGCTGCGGGCTGTGGTTCGACCACCACACCAGCGAGGCCGATCGCCTGGGCGATTTTGAATTTACCGGCGTGTCCAAGCCCCTGCCCAGCTGCGCCCGGGTTATCTGGGAGTATTACGGCGGCCATGCCCGCTTTCCCGAGCGCTTCGACGAGATGCTGGCCTATGTCGACCGCTGCGACAGCGGCGATCTGCGTCCCGAGGAAGTGGCCAACCCCTCGGGCTGGATTCTGCTCAGCTTTCTCATGGACCCGCGCACCGGCCTTGGCCGCTACCGCGACTACCGCATCAGCAACTACCAGCTCATGATGAAGCTGGTCGATCTGTGCCGCACCGAATCGGTTGCGGCCATCCTGGCCGATCCCGACGTGGCCGAACGGGTGACGCGTTACTTCGAGCAGGAGGAGCAGTTCGCGGCCATGCTGCGGGCGCGCTCCAGGCTGGTCGGCAAGGTGCTGGTGATCGACCTGCGCGACCAGGAAGAAATCTACACCGGCAACCGGTTTTCGGCCTACGCGCTTTTTCCCGAGACCAACGTCAGCGTGCAGGTCATCTGGGGCAAGGCCAAGCAGAACGTGGTGCTCACCGTGGGCAAATCGATCTTTGACCGCTCCAATCCGACGGACATCGGCCGGCTTATGCTGTCCTACGGCGGCGGCGGACACAAAAATGTCGGCACCTGCCAGGTGCCGGAAGACCAGGCCGAGCGCACCCTGGCCGATGTCGTGGCGGTGTTGAACGGCGACGTCTGAACCCGCGACGCGCCCGAGGCTTTTCGCGGCGGAGCGGCTATCCTCCGGTCCGCCGCTGGTTTCCCTGATCCCGTAACCGTCTCTCCCCAGGAATCCGCCTTGTCCGATCCGCTTTCCCCGTCGGCTCCTTCGTCCCCCGCGACGCCTGCGTCCCCCCAGTCTGGTGACGATCTGCTCGCTTCCTACCATTTCGATCTGCCGGACGGCATGATCGCCGAGCGGCCGTGCGAAAAGCGCGACGCCTGCCGGCTCATGGTCCTTAACCGGGCCGCCGGCGGCGTCTCCCACCGCGTGTTTGCCGACCTGCCGGACCTGCTTCCCCCTGGCGCGCTGCTGGTCGCCAACAACACCAAGGTGGCCCCGGTGCGCCTGCTCGGCCGCCGCCCCCCCGGC
>JBKICS010000295.1:0-8583 GCA_046567015.1 Acidobacteriota bacterium
GTTTTTGCTTCCATTGCTTGGACGGGATGAGGCCGGCCTTTTCATGGGGCAGGTCGATGCCGGTGCGCACCCCGAAGCCGCTGGCCGTGGCGTAGTCGTGCAGGCGGTCGATGCCCATGCGGTCGCCGAGCTTGTAGAAATAGATGTCGCAGGAGTGCACCAAGGCGCCGCGCAGATCGAGCGCCCCGTGCCCGCCCTTTTTCCAGTCGTGGAACTCGCGGTTGCCCACCTTATACGTCCCCGGGCAGGCCACGATGTCCCCGGGACGGATCAGGCCCTCGGACAGGCCGGCGGCGGCCATGAGGAGCTTGAAGACCGAACCCGGCGGGTACACGCCCTGGGTCACCCGGTTCTGGATGGGATGGCGCGGGTTGTCGCGCAGCTCCCGCCACTTGTCCGCCGGTACGCCGAGCACGAACATGTTGTTGTCAAAGCTCGGCTGGCTCACCATGGCCAGGATCTTGCCCGTCTCCGGCTCCATGACCACGATGGCCCCAGCCTGGCCCTCGAGCAGCTTGGCGCATTCGCGTTGCAAATTGACGTCGATGGAGAGCTGGATGTCCTTGCCGGCCTGGGGCGGCTCCAGGATGGCTTCGTTGTGCTGGCGGCCGAAGGCGTCCACCTCGACCTGCTTGCGGCCCTTGGAACCGCGCAGTTCGTCTTCCAGGGTCAGCTCCAGCCCCTGCTTGCCCACGGAATCGCCAAGCGAGAGCTGGGGATTTTTTTCCAGCTCGTCCTCGTTGGCCTCGGCCACGTAGCCCAGCACATGGGACATGAGCGCCCCGGAGGGATAGAAGCGCTTCTGGCGGATGACGATTTCCAGGCCCGGATAGAGCATGGCGTTGGCCTCGATGCGGGCCAGGGCCTCGAAGGGCAGATCGGTGCTCAGGATCAGCGGCTCGAAGGGTTTGACCCGCTTCTTGCCGCGCTTGAACGTCTCGGCGAGCGTGTGCTTGTCCACGCCCGTCCACTCCGACACCTTGGCCAGGGTGGCGTCCACGTCCTCGCAGTCCTCGCGCACCAATCCCAGGGCGAACGACGGTTCGCTGACCGCCACGGGCACGCCGTTTTTATCGACGATGCGCCCCCGGGCCGAGCCGATGAGCACCTGGCGCAACTGGTTGTCCCGGGCCATGTCCGCGAACTTGCCGCCCTTGTGCACCTGCAAATACCACAGGCGCAGGGTGAACAGGCAAAAAAGCCCGAGCACCAAGGCCTGGAGCAGGATGAGCCCGGAACGCGGGGCGTGCTGTTGCGGAGCTTCGCTTTCAAGCCGCATGGCGGTATTCCGGCAGGTAGTGGTGGATCAAGTACAACAGCCCCCACTCGATAGGGAAGATCAAGGCCTGCTGGGCCGACTCCGTCAGCAGGCGCTCCATGGGGATGGACCAGTCCTGCAGCAGAGCCATGACGTTGATGAGCAAAAAGTGCATGGAGCCCAGGCATGCCCCCAGGATGAACATGAACAGGAAGTTGCGGGCCTCGAAAAGCCAGTGGCCGAAGAAGTAGAGTCCGGCCAGGGCGCCGTACCAGAGGATTCCGGCCCCAAAGGGCATGGACCCCGTGCCTTCGTGAATAAACAGCCAGACAAAGCCCAGCCAGACCGGCACGGTCCATTTCTCTTCCTGCATGGCCAGGATAAGGCCCGGAGCCAGGAAGTCCACCCCGGGGACCAGGTTTTGCAGCCAGACCCCGATCAGGGTCACCAGGGTCCAGAAGATGATGCGGGCCGGTCTCATTGCCCTGTGGTCCGGGCCGACTTGCGGCGTTTTTTTCCGGTATCGGCCGGGGCGGCGTCGCGCTTTTTGGCGGCGTCGGCGGGCTTGGCCACGGCCGGCTGGGGAGCCGGAGCCTGCACGGCCGGGGCCGGCGGCGGCAGCGGCGCACCCTGGCCCGGAGCCGGGGGAATGGCGGCCGAGGTCTTGGGCCCCTTGGTCGGCTTGGTCGCTGTCCCGGTCGCGGCCGGCGGCGTGACCAGGGGGGTGACGGGCTGCGACGGCGGCGGCGGGGTTCCAGCTCCCCCGGCGGCCGGCGGCAGGGCCGAGGACTTGAACAGCATGGCCACTTCCTCGAGCTGCATCGGGGAAAAAAGCGGCACGGCATGGATGAGCTGAAACAGCGACGAACCCGACCGGCCGATGGAGGTGACCCGGGCCACGGGCAGGCCCTTGGGGAATATTTCCTCCAACCCCGACGTGACCATGATCTCCCCTTCCTCGATGGCCGCGCCCTGGGGCACGTACTGCAAGGTCAGTTCCTTGGTCGGACCCTCGCCCTTGACGATGCCCTGGGTGCGATTTTTCTGCGAGACCACCGGAATGCGGCTGTTGGGATCGGTAATGAGCAGGACCGTGGCCGCGGTGGGCGAAATGCGCAGCACCCGGCCCACCACGCCGTCGGGCGAAACCACGGGCGTGTTGACCTGGACGCCGCGGGCGCTGCCCTTGTCGATAAGAAAAGTCTCCAGGGCGGCATTGGGCCCCAGGCGATGGGATATGATGCGAGCCCCCTGGCGTGTCCAATCGGCGGGGGGCGTCATGGACAACAGCTGGCGCAGGCGCTCCACTTCCGAGGCGTTCTCGCGCAGCCCGGACAGCTCCTCTTTCGCGGCGTCAAGCTCCAGCCGCAGCTGGTCGTTTTGCTGCCGGATGCCCACGAAATACAGATAGCGGGACCAAAACGACGAAACCTGTTCGTGCACCCACTTTCCCGGGGTCAGCGCCCACCTGGCGAATTCCAATCCGGTGTGGCTCGCGAGCGTGTCGACGTAGCCGGTCCGGATGTTCCAGGTGAAAAGGCCCAGGTAAAGGAAGAGGACGACGAGCAGGCCGATCGCGATCCGCTGTGGGGTGGGTTTAATCTATCGTGACCTCCTTGAGCACGTCCAGGTTGTCCAGAGCCCGGCCGGACCCGAGGACAACCGTCGAAAGGGGGTCGTCGACAACAGTAATGGGCAGCGAAGTCTCCTCGCGAAGGAGCTGGTCAAGGCCGCGCAAAAGCGCGCCGCCGCCGGTGAGCACAATGCCCCGGTCCACGATGTCCGCCGCCAGTTCAGGGGGCGTCTGTTCCAGGGCGATTCGCACCGCCTGGACAATGCTTTCCACCTGCTCGGAAATGGATTTCTGCACTTCCTCGGAGGAGATGGTGATGTTTTGCGGGATGCCGGTGACGAGATCGCGGCCCTTGACCTCCATCTCCCCCTGGCTGGTGGAGTGGTGGGCCGAGCCGATCTGGATCTTGATCTGTTCCGCCGTGGATTCGCCGATCAGCATATTGTACTTGCGCTTGACGTACTGCATGATGGCTTCGTCCATCTTGTCGCCGCCAACGCGCACCGACTTGGAATAGACCACGCCGGACAGGGAGATGACCGCCACTTCGGTGGTGCCGCCGCCGATGTCCACCACCATGTTGGAGGTGGGTTCGGTGATGGGCAGGTTGGCCCCGATGGCCGCGGCCATGGGCTCCTCGATGAGGTAGACCTCGCGCGCCCCGGCGCTCTGGGCCGATTCCTTGACCGCCCGCTTTTCCACCTGGGTGATGCCTGTCGGCACGCAGATGATGATCCGGGGCCGCACCAGCCGCCGGGAGTTGTGCACCTTGGAAATGAAATGGCGCAGCATGGCCTCGGTGACCTCGAAGTCGGCGATGACGCCGTCCTTCATGGGCCGGATGGCCACGATGTTACCAGGGGTGCGGCCGAGCATGCGCTTGGCCTCCAGGCCAACAGCCAGCACCTTGTTGCCGCCCCGGGGGTCTTTTTTCACTGCCACCACGGACGGCTCGGACAGGACGATACCCTTGCCCTTGACGAACACAAGCGTGTTAGCCGTCCCCAGGTCGATGGCCAGATCGTTTGAGAAAAGCCCCAATATCCTATTAAAAAATCTGGACATACCGCCTCGCTTGCCGCAAAATCGGCCCATGCTCTCACAGACGCGTTGTGTTTGCCGATTCGTCCCGCATTGTCAACGGTTGATTTGACGACCCGGAATTCGCCATGCCGCCCCGCGTTCACACGCTCGCCCAGGCCTTGCGGACCATCTTCGGCCGCCGGGCCAAAAAAATTCCTCTGGATGCGGGAAGTTCCTGTCCCAATCGGGACGGGACGCTTTCCCGGGGCGGCTGCCTCTTTTGCAACGCGTCCGGGTCGGGAACGGGACTGCACCTTAAAGGCTTCGGCCTCCGGGCGCAATGGGAAGCGCTCACCGGTCCGGCGAGAAGGCGCAATGAGGCCCTGCTCGCCTACCTGCAATCGTTTTCCAATACCTACGGCCCGCCCGAGCGCCTGGCCGCCTTGCTCGCCGAGATAACCGCCCTGCCCGACCTCGCCGGCCTGTGTCTGGGCACGCGCCCGGACTGCCTGGACACCGAAAAAATCCGCCTGCTCGCCGCCGCCGAGGTGCCCCACGTGCGCCTGGAAATGGGGCTGCAATCGGCCAGCGACGCCACATTGGCCCGCATCAACCGGGGCCATACGGCCGCCGATTTCGCCCGGGCGACCCGCGCCGCCGCCGAGGCCGGCCTGTTTGTCACCGCCCACGTCATGGCCGGCCTGCCCGGCGAGGGGATCGACGATTTCCTGGCCACCGTCGCGTTTCTCTCCGCCCTGCCCATTGCCGGCGTCAAGTTCCACAATACCCTGGTCGTGGCCGGCTCCGGGCTGGCCGAGCTGTACGCCGCCGGCGGGTATGCCCCCATGACCCGCGAGGACTACGTCGCCGCCGTGTGCCGGGCCGTCGCCCTGCTGCCCCCCCATGTCGCCGTCGAACGCCAAAACGCCGATCCCGCCCCCGGAGAACTCGTCGCCCCGGCCTGGGCCGCCGACAAACAGGGGATTTTACGGGATATCAATGAGCGGTTGGAGCGGGAGGATATTTGGCAGGGGATGCGGTTGGCGCGGCACGAAAGTGATTCCGGCCCCGACAGACAGGAAAGCATTGTACCGGGAACTTGATTTCGACAGAAAGTCAGATACGACTATCCCATCTTTACCGGACAATCGAACTACGGACAGAAACCAAATACGCAGCATCGCGCCGTGCCCGGTGCCCTGGCCAAAAGGATTTCCTGACAGGCGCAGCACTCAAGGACATCATGAAGGGGTTTCTTTTTGGCAAGTTTGACCGGCTGGGACAGGCAATTTTCCTAAGCGTTCTGGTTCCAGGCCTGGGACACATAGCCAACGGGCGTGTGGCAAGAGGGATGTTCCTTTCTCTTCTTTCCTCAACAGCATATTATGGTCAAATTTATATCGGAACAATCTATACAAAGACAGGCCTTTTCTTGTGCGCGTTCATCAGTGCCTTGTCTTACCTATACATCACAATCGACTCATGCCTGATAGCAATAAAAACACGAACTACAGAAAAGAAATTGTACATGAAGTGGCATGGAATCATATTCATCGCAATATCCGCTGTTATCTTATCTATATACACTGACTCCATCCATTTTGTTCCCCTAAAATATCGTCTAGCATCAGGGTCAATGAACAACACCCTCTTCGTAGCTGACAACATCCTTATTGACCTCACTGCCTATGACTCCAGACACCCTGAGTATGACGAAATTATCGTATTCATCTTTCCAGAAGATGCATCCAAGTGGTTCATCAAACGTGTCATCGGCAAGCCCGGCGACACCGTCTGCATCGAGAACAGGCAGGTGTTCGTCAATGGCCAGAAGCGTGCCGAGGATTACACCATCCATACGGACACAAAACCCCAGAAAAGACGGGACACGATGCCGCCCACGACCATTCCCCCGGGCACCTATTTCGTTCTTGGCGACAACAGGGACGAATCCTACGATTCCCGCTTCTTCGGCCCGGTCGCCCGAGAGAAAATCATCGGCAAGGCCAGAATCATCATTTGGTCGGATACGTGGTCGCGCATTGGGAAAACACTGTAACAACGCCCTGCAACCCGTCGCCGAGCAGACAGCGTGTGGGGCGTTCTCCGGGTAGCGACGCCCCGAACGCCCGTCCACGCCACCAGGAATCCGAGGATGGCAAGCCGGACCGAAGTATCGTAAGAAGATCGCTGTCCCACTCTGTCGAGGGGTCCGGGGGGGGCATCCCCCCGGTGGGGCCAGTGCAAAGCCCTGGCCGCCGGAGGCAATCACCATGACCAACACTTCATCCACCACGGAAACCTGCCTGGCCGGGCCGTTGGCCCTGGAAATCGTGTGGGATAACAACCAAGTCGTCGCGTTGAAACTGGCCTGGGCCGAGGGAAAGAGCCGGCAAACGCGCACCCCGGCCGGCGAGGCCTTGCAGGCGGCGCTGGAGCGCTATGTGGCCGGCGAGGGCTGCCACTGGCCGGCCCTGCCCTATGCCTGGGACGGGGTGACGGACTTTTCGCGCCAGGTGCTGGAAGCCCTGGCCGAGGTGCCGGCCGGGCAGAAGGTCAGCTACGGCTGGCTGGCGGCGCGGGTCGGACGCCCGAAAGCCGCCCGGGCCATCGGCCGGGTCATGGCCAACAACCGGTTTCCGCTCGTCTACCCCTGCCACCGGGTGGTCGGAACCAGCGGCGCACTCACCGGCTTCGGGCCAGGCATCGACATGAAACAATATCTGCTGGAACTCGAAGGGGTTTTGTCGAAATAAGACCGGGCGCTGCCCGGACCCGCCGGGGGGATCATCCCCCCGGACCCCCGAAAGGGAAGAGAAGAAATTTGGATTAAGGATAGGATTTCTCTATGTTTACGGGACTTGTCATGGGGTTGGGCCGGATCGCGGCCGTGGAAGCGCGGGGCGGCGAAACGCGGTTTCGCATCAAGGCGCTGTTTGCCCTGGACAACATCGTCCTGGGTGAATCCATCGCCGTCAACGGCGTGTGCCTGACCGTGGAGACGGCCGGCGAGAAGGAATTTACCGCCTATGCCTCGGGCGAAACGCTGTCGCGCTCGAATCTCGGCGCGCTTAAAATCGGCGGCACAGTCAATCTGGAGCGCGCCCTGGCCCTGGGTGACCGACTGGGCGGGCATCTGGTATCCGGGCACGTGGACTGTCTGGCTGAAGTGGCCGCGGTGACGCCGGCTGGTCAGTCGGTGCAATACAGGATTACCTTCCCCGAGGAAGAGTCCGTCTTCCTGGTTCCCAAGGGCTCGGTGGCCCTGGACGGCATCAGCCTGACGGTCAACGAGTGTGGCGAAGGGTGGCTTTGCGTCAACATCATCCCCTCCACCCAGGGAGCCACGACCATTTCCGGCTGGAAGCCCGGCACGGTGATCAACATGGAGACGGACATGCTCGGCAAGTACGTTTTGCGCCTGCTCGGCCCCTGGAAGGACGCCAAGGGCGGGAAGCAGTCGCAGATTTCCGAGGCGTTTTTACGGGAACACGGCTTCTAAAGGACTCGCCCCATGCCCATCGACTACCGCAGCGTCTGCCTTTTCGTGGCCGATATGGACCGCGCCCGGGCCTTTTACGAGGAAGTGCTCGGCCAGTCGCCGATGCATGTCCTGGCCGGCTACGTCGCCTATCCGCATTTCTGCCTCTGGGCCACCGCCACCGCCCGGCGCATCGTCTTTGACGAGGAGGCCGCCGCCCCGGACGGCCCCATGGGCCGCGACAACCTGGAGCTCTATTTCGAGGACGCCGCCATCGAAGACGCCTTCGAGCGCGTCATGACCCGGGCCGAAGTCATCCACCCCATGAAATGCGCCCCCTGGGGCCAGCGCGCCTTTCGCCTGCGCGACCCGGACGGCCATATCGTCGAGGTGGCCGAACCCATGGACGCCGTCATCCTGCGCCTGCGCGAGCGGGGCCTTTGCGTGGCCGACATCGCCGCCGCCAGCATGATGCCCGAGGAATTCGTGCGTATGGTCCTGGCCGGCTGAGCCGGAAAATCAATTTTCCAAGCTATTCCAGGCCACTTGCCTTGGCCGCCCCCCTGAAGTAGATTGCCTCCCCTTTACCCGGCCCGATCCGGGTCTTTGGTCTTTCCCCCATGGAGCCGGTCGTCCCAGGCCGGCCCAAACGAGGTACACGCGCATGCACATCACTCCCATCGAAGAAGCCATCGAGGAAATCCGCGCCGGGCGGATGATCATCCTCGTCGACGACGAAGACCGCGAGAACGAAGGCGACCTCACCATCGCCGCCGAAAAGGTCACTCCGGAAATCATCAATTTCATGGCCACCCACGGCCGGGGGCTCATCTGCCTGTCGCTGGCCCCGAATATCGTCGACCAACTCGGCCTGCCCATGATGACCGAGGACAACAAGTCGCCGTTTGGCACCGGCTTTACCGTGTCCATCGAAGCCAAGGTCGGCGTCTCCACCGGCATCTCGGCCTTCGACCGGGCCACGACCATCCTCTCGGCCGTGGCCGACGGGGCCGGCCCCGACGATCTGGTCACCCCGGGACACATCTTTCCGCTGCGCGCCCGGGAAGGCGGCGTGCTCGACCGCGCCGGCCAGACCGAAGGCAGCGTGGACCTGGCAAGGCTCGCCGGCCTCAAGCCCGCCGCCGTCATCTGCGAAATCATGCGCGACGACGGCAACATGGCCCGTATGCCGGACCTCGTGGAATTCGCCGAGAAGCACAACATCAAGATCTCGACCGTGGCCGACCT
>JBKICS010000296.1:0-6486 GCA_046567015.1 Acidobacteriota bacterium
GCCGCTTGGGCAGCTGGTGGCGCAGCACGGCCCGCAGCCGGTAGGTCTCGGGCAGGGTGGCGCAGAAATCGCGGATGGTGCGCCCGGTGCCCTTGGGCGAGGTCTTGGTGTCGGTGTCGTCGAAGCCGAGGTAGAAAACAAACGTATCGTCGTGATGGGTCATGGCCCCTCCTTTGGCAAGCCGCGCGCTTCTCGCCGGGTGGAGCCGCCTATTAGCACGCGGTTGCCGGAGGCGGCAATCCTAACTGCTAATAATAGCTTATATTATTTGTAGCACAAGTGACTAGCGCGGCTTTAGCCCAGCGCTGGAAAGGGTTTCCTTGCCGGTGATGTGGTTCATGGAAAAGCCGCCCTGGTAGATGACGCCCGTGGCCGTGTCCATGACGTACTCCTGCTCGCCGTTGGCGATGTACTGGTAGCGGCCGACGCTGCGCCCTTCGCCGTAGGAGTAGAGAAAGCAGGCCAGCGCGGCCAGAACGGCCAGCTTGAAGGCGATATCGACGAAATCCTTGAAGCCTTGGGACATGGGAAACGCTCCTGTCGATCAGGACGCCTGGTCGTCTTCGTCGCGGGCCAGGCCGTATTTGCGGATGCGGTAGCCGATCTGGCGCAGGGTCAGGCCCAGCTCCCGGGCCGCCCTCGACTGCACCCAGCCATGGCGTTCCAGGGCGTTTAGGACCTGCTGGCGTTCCATGTCGCGCAGTTCCGCGGCGTCCTCGGGCAAGACCGGCGGGCGTTCGCCCTCGGCCAGCACCTCGGGCGGAATGTCGGCGATATCGATGCGATCCTCCGGCGCGGTCACGGCCAGCCGGGCCAGCATCTGCTGCATCTCGCTGATGTTCCCGGGCCAGTCGTAGGTTTCCAGCGCCCGCAGGGCCTTGGAGGTCAGCGTCATGCGCCGGCCGCCCCGGGCCGCTTCCTGGGACATGAAATAATCCAGCAGGGCCGGGATGTCCTCGCGCCGCTCCCGCAGGCCGGGCACGCGGATGGCTAGCGGTTGGGCGGCGGCGGTCAGTTCCGGCGAAATGTCCTGGGACGGGGCCTGGAAGGCCAGCCGCGTGGTCAACCGGCGCGCCCGGCCGCCGCCCAGGCGGGTGCATATGCCGGTGCGCAGATACCCGGCCAGGCGCTCGGCGATGTCCGGGTGCAGCCGGTGCGCGTCTTCGATAAGCAGCATGCCGCCGTCGGTTTCTTCCAGAAGGCCCGGCCCATAGCCCCCGGCAAAGCCCCGGGCGCCGCCGAAAAGCCGCTGCCCGGCCGCCAGGGAATCGCCGCTGCCCGCTGCCTCGAACACGGCAAAGGGATTGACTGCCCGGCGGGAAAGCTCGTGGATGAGCCGGGCCAGCACCGCCCGTCCCGACCCCTCCTCGCCGACCAGCAGCAACGGCGCGTCGGACAGGGCCGCCCGGTCGGTCTCGGCCCGAAGCTGGCGCATGACCGCGCCCTGGCCCTCGGAAAACACATGGCGGTAGCGCAGGGAGACCTTGGAGCGCAAAAAGGCCAGTTCCTGGGACAACGCGCTGCCGCGCGCCACGGCCGTTGCGGCCAGGTCGACCATGCGCCCGATCACCCCGGACACCAGCATGGCCGTTTGCAGCTCCCGGGTCAGGCTTGCCCCGTCCCCCAGCAGCGCATCGGCGAAAAACCAGCCGCAGCCCGCGCCGCCGACCACCACCGGTGCGGCCAGCATGGCCGCCTGATCCCGGGGAAGGTCGATGCGGCCGTCGGCATCGGCCAGAATCGGCGACTGGCTGCGCCGCAGGGCCCGCGCGAGCAAGGCCTGCGGCCCGCGTTCCAGGGTGGCCGAGAGGATGAGGCTCATGTCCGGCGTCCCCAGGCTGGCGCGTATGGCCGGCCGGTCGTCGGCGTCGAGCAGCACCACGGCGGCATGCGTCAAGGCCGGCGTTTCGGCCAGGGCGGCTAACAGCCCGGCCAGCATGGCGTCCAAACTGCGCCCGGTGTCCTCGGCCAGGGCCAGGCAGTCCAGTGCCCGACGCAGGACGGCGAAACTCACGGCATCCATGACGATGGTTCTCCCTTGTGGCCATTTGCGCGACGCTTGTGCGCGCGGCCTGTCTGTCGGGGCCTTTGTTCCAGCTTTGCCGCCGGGAAGTCAATGCTTGGGGCGAGAGGAGAGAGGAGCGGGGCTCGGGGCGGAGCCCCAATCATTCGCTTACGCGCAGTTCTCCACGTCCCCGCCGGCGTGGTAGGCCTGGAAGGCGGCGAGGCCTTCCTTGCCCATGTAGCGTTCGAGCTGGCGGCGGTCGGCCTGCAGCAGATCGACCACGATAAGCCCGTCGAGGCAGTCGCTGAAGTCCTTGTCCACGTTAAAGGCCAAGAGCTTGCCGCCGAGCTTGAGGTATTGGCGCAGGAGCACCGGGATGCCCTTGCGGTCGGCTTCGATGTCGTCGATGAGCGAAAGCAGGTCGTCGAGGTCGGCGACCAGGGTCTTGGCCGCCCGGGTCAGCCAGGTCTGGCCGCGGAGGGGCGTTTTGGGCTTGACGTGCCGGGCCAGAACGGGGTGGGAGAGGTTGCCCTCGAAATAGCCGGCCATGAGGCGTCTGGAGGCGTATTTGTACTCGCTTGAGATGCTCACCGGACCGAACAGGACGCGGTAGCGCGGTTCGCGCACCACCATCTGGGCCAGCCCTTTCCAGAGCAGCAGCAGCGGGGCGTAGCTTTTCTGGTATTCGGGGCGCACGAACGAGCGGCCCATTTCCAGGGCCGGGTCGATCTGGCGGAAAAAGGCGGCCTTCAGCACGAAAAGCGTGCTGGTGTAGAGCCCGGCCGGACCCTTGGCCGCGAGCAGCTCGTCGGTGCGGCCGATGCGGTAGGCTCCGGCGATCTCCCGTTTTTCGGCGTTCCACAAAAACAGGTGGCGGTAGAGGGGATCGAAGCCGTCCAGGTCGCAGGCCTTGCCGGTGCCTTCGCCGACGCGGCGGAAGGTCAGTTCGCGCAGCCGGCCGATTTCGGTCAGGCCCAGCGGTATCTGTTCGGCCCGGGCCTCGATGACGGCGAATTCGCCGGATGTGTGCAGGGTTGCCGAGGCAGGCAGGGCGGCGATCTCGTCGGCGAGCAGATCCGGGTGGGCCGCCGGGATCAGGGCTTCCTGGCGGCCCTGCCCCTTGGGGGGAAACAGGGTCGGCAACCGGCGCGGCTTGTGGGGCCGGTCGCGCAGAAGCGCCGTGCGCAGGCGCAGATAGCGCATGATGCGGGCGTCCGGATCACTGCCGTCGCCGGCCAGGCGCGCCAGGCGTTCGAAGGGCACCGCGCCGCCGATGCGGGCCTCGACGGCCGCGCCGCGCTTGTTGACGAACTCCCGGGGGAGCATAAGCGTGCGAAGCTTGGGGTGGATGAGCCCTAGGGCCTGGAACAGGAGGCTGTTGCGGCCTGAAAAGCGGATCGGCACCACCGTGGCTTGGGTCTTGCGCACGAGCCGGGCCACGGTGGCGCTCCAGGCCGGATCGGCCACCTCGAGGCGGCCGTTTATGAGCCGGGGGGAGGAGACCGCGCCGGCCGGGAAGACGGCGAGCAGCCCGCCTTCCTTGAGCACGGTCAGGCATTCCCGCAGGGGCCGGGCGTTGTTGCTGGTGGCGACGGGACCGCCGAAGGGATTGACGCACACGAGCAGCTCGCGCAGCTCCGGCACGCGTCCGAGCAGGGAATTGGCCATGATTTTGGCGTCCGGGCGCACGGCCAGCAGCAGTTTGGCCAGGGCCAGGCCTTCCAGGCCGCCGAAGGGATGGTTGGCCACCACGACGACCGGGCCGGTCCTGGGGATGCGGGCGAGTTCCTCGGCGCTGGCCCGGATGTCGATATCCAGGGCATCAAGCAGGGCGTCGATGAAGCCGGGCGCGTCGAGTCCCTGGGGCAGGCCGCGGTAGAGGTCGCGCAGGCGGTCCAGGGACAACAGCCGCGAAAGGGCCGGCTTGGCCAGGTCGAGCGCCCGGCGCAGGAGCGGGCCGCCCGAGTGCGGCGTCAGATCGAACAGGTCGTGGTCTTGTATGGCGTCCATGGGGTTCCCCTTGCTCGCCGCGCCTGGCGGCATCCCGAGGTATGAAAACTGCTGTGTGGTAGCCGGCCACGGTGACGACTCCGTTGAGGTTTGGCGCAGGTCATTCGACGATTTCGCGTCGATCCGTCACAGGGCCAAGCAGGAAGGCGGTGCGGCCGCCTTGACAGGCCAGGCGACGTCCCGCATGGCTTTGACGGAGAGTAAGAAGGTCCACTACCGGGGAGTGACGCCGTGGCCGACAGTCGCCTCTATTCCATCGCCGCCATCGCCAAGATGCTGGATGTGCCGGAATCGACGCTGCATTACTGGAAGAACCGGTTCGACGACGTGCTGCCAAGCATCGGAACCGGGCGGGGCAAACGGTTTCGGGCCGAGGCGGTGGAGGTGTTTCGGGACATCGGCGGCATGCTGGGCCAGGGCCTGGCGGCCGGCGACGTGCGCTGCGAGCTGGCCCGGCGCTATCCGGTCAATGTGCGCGGCGAGGCGGCCACAGTCACGCCGGTCCCGGCGGCGGCCATGCCCCAGGCCGAAGCCGTCCTGACGCTGGCGGCGGGCATCGGCACGGAGATCGCCCGGTCTCTGGCCGAGCACCTGGGGCGTCTGGCCGGGCCGACGGCGTTGCCGGGGGGCACGGCCCAGGAGCTGCGCGCCGAACTGGAGTCGGTCCGAGCGGAGAATGCGTCCCTGGCGGACAAGGTGCGGGTGCTGGAAGCGGAGCTGATGCGGATCCGCAAGGATCGCCGCGAGCTGGAGACGTATCTGGTGGACAAAATCAACGCCTTGCGGCGTCCGGGCGAGGCGGGCTGAGGCGGCCGGGAGCCCGGGCCGGCGGGCGGTGGTTTTCCAGGGGGCGGCAGCGGCCTTGGGCGGCAGCGGCCGGGGCTTGGCGCGACCGGCCGGGCTGGCGGCTAAGGCCAGCCGTTTCGGGTCCGGTTCTCAAAATACGGGGAGGCTGCCTGTCCGGTCTGGCAACCGGACGGGCAACCTCCCACTCTTCGAGGACTGTCGCTGGGTCCAGGGGGAAGCCCCGACGCCGCGGTTGCGTCGGCCCGCCTTCCGGATGGCGGCAGGCTCTTCCTGGCACATGGGCGTTCTGTGTTCCCGTGCGTCGCCTCTCCCCTATACGTCCATGATTTCCAGATAGACCAGGGTCTGGTTGAGCAGCTGGTAGGCGATTTCGCCGAAGGTGACCGGTCCGACGAAGGGATCGGTCTTTTTGCCTTCCAGTTCGGAGTACAGGTAGTTGAGGATGCAGTTGCAGGAGAAGGCCACCCGTGAGGACTCGATGGAGCCTTCCTGGCACAGGCGGTCGTTGAAGACCTTGACGTAATCCGTCACCGGCCGGGCATGCTTGTAGCGGATTCCGGTGAACACCGGGGCGTAGAATTTGACCTGCCCTTCGACTTCGTCGACGTCCTGGAAGCTGATGTTGACCAGGGCGCCGTAATAGTCGGCCACCAGCGGCAGCTTGGTGTCGAGCTTGTTTTTGACGATATAGGCGGCGAAGTTGCGCTTTTCGCCGTTGACCATGACGTCCTTGGCGGCGAAGCCGTCGGAGCTGAAGGTCAGGATGTCGCCGCCGCCCTGCTCGAAGAGGTTGACGATGCCGATTTCCGCCACCTTGCTCGGGGGCAACTGGGCCTGGAGCACCAGGGCGGCGTCTTCCAGCACCTCGCCGGTGCGGCCGTTGACGACCTTGGGCGTTTTCTTGCCGAGATCGCTCAGATGCACGCCGGCGACCCAGCCGATCAGGGGGCGGATGCCGAAGTCCTTGTAGTTCGGGGCATTGAGCGCGAACGACAGGTGGGTCTGGCTGGCGGCGGGGATGATGATGAAGCTGAAACCGTGCTTGGGGCCTTCGGAGTAGACCCGGGCCAGGCTGTTGGCGTCGTAGGTGGCGATTTCGATGGCGGTGGTGTAGTCGCTGATGTCCGTGGCGCAGATCATTTCCCGGCTGACCATGCCGCCTTGTTCGGCGGAAATGAAATAGGGGATGGTCCCGCCGATCCAGTCGCCCTTGGGCAATTGGCGCAGGGTGTCTTCATCGCCAGCCAGGAGGAGTTTGCGACCCGCTTCAATTTTTTCTTTGATATCCGCTACGGTGGAGATGGTCTGTTGCATGATGCCCTCCTAGCCGAAGATGGTTTTCAGATCGTCCTGGACGCTGGGCATATTCACGTTGTTGGCGAAAATGGCGTAGAGCTGGTCCACGCTGGAACTGACATTGTCCGGGGACGGATCTTCCTTGACCGAGCGCGTCAGCCGTCCGAGCAGGATTTTCGCGGCGAGAAACTTGAGTTGGTAGGTTTTTTTCCCGGTCACGATGTCAGCCCACGCTTTGTTGCTCTTGCTGGGTACATCCATATTCGCCTCCTTCGTTGTGCGGCAGCGCGATGTTACATCTCCTGCGGAGAGTCAGATCAGCCATTGAGCCCAGATGCTATGCGGGCGGACACGGGCTTGACGCCGCA
>JBKICS010000297.1:0-7155 GCA_046567015.1 Acidobacteriota bacterium
GGGCCGGGGCGGCCCGGCGTCAAGAGGCGGCGCGGCGCTGGGGGCGCACAAGCGCCAGGAGCTGGGGGGCGGTTCGCGGCAGCATCAAGGCGAACAGGCCCACGTAAAGGAAGCTGAAGAAGAAATGGACCTGGTTGCCGGTGAGATGGCCCGGGAAGATCGCCCAGACGCTTGCCGGCACGGCCGGAGCCAGGAACTGGCCGAGAAACAGGCCGAAGAGGAGCAGCGCGCCGCGCAGATCCAGGCGCAGGCCAGCCAGCAAGCCCACGGCCAAAAGCGACTGGGCGGCGGTGAGCATGATCTCGTGCATCTGCATGCCGTCAAGGGGAATGGGCCGGGCAAAGGTTCCGGTCGAGACGCCGTAGACGAGGGGTATCATGCCAACGAGCAGCGTCCACTGGTTGAGCTTGGAGGAAATGAGGCTCCCCAGGGCCATGCCGCCCATGCCGCGCAGGGCGAACATGACCGCCACAATGACTTCCGGGGCTTCCGAGGCGATGGGGGCCAGCCACTGGACCAGCAGGAACTCGTTGACGTTAAAAATCCGGCCCGTGGCCACCAGGCCTTCGCTGAAGGCTTCGGCATTGGCCACGATGACTCCGGCGGCGAAAAGAAACAGACCGAGCGTGGACAGGCGGCGAAGTCCTTGGGGCAGGCCGCCGATGACGCAGGCCACGCCCTCGAGCTCGGGCTCCTCACACTCGCGCCGGGCGGCGATGACGATATAGACCACGTAGATGGCAATCAGCACCACGCCGTCCACCCAGGTCAGCGACCCGGACAGCGGGATGGAGAGGGCATAGGCCGTGGCCAGACCGAGAAAGAGCACGTCGGTGCGGCGTTCGCCCTCCAGGATGACCGGTTTGCGGGTGCGCCACCAGACCAGGAAGGCGACTACCGTCCAAGCCACGCCGATCAGCAGGCGATTGGCCCCGGTCATGTTGGCGATGGCGAAATGGGCGTAGTCGGAATCAGGCTGCTGGCCGGCCATCCAGGTGAAATACATGTCCACGGCGTATTCCGGCAAAACCGCGATGAGCGCCACCACCGCCAGAGCCAGGGCTTGCGGGATGTCGGTCTGGGCCACGTCGCAGGCCCACAGGAGCAGAAAGGACGCGCCGAGGATGGCGGTTCCGGCCAAGACGGCGGTGGCCGGCGGCGAGGGATGGACGGAAAAGAGGAACATGGCCAGGCCTGGCAGGGTGGCGGCCAGGGCCAGATACAGGGGCAGCAATTTTTTCATGACGTCTCCTCGGGGTTGACGCGGCCAAAAAAAAGACCTTGGCACGCGCATGCATGCCAAAGGTCTCGCTGGCCGATTCCGAGGGACCGACGACAGGGCCAGGCGGCAGACGCGCCGCAGTGATGTTGACCCTGATCCGAAACAGCTACTCCCCTTTGGGAGAGATAGAAATAGGCGCTGGGGCGCGGGCTGTCAACGGTTGGTCAGCCCGCCTCCCCGGTCAACTGCAACTGGATCTTCTCCGAAAACAGGTAGAGTGCGTCGATGACGAAGGCGTATTCCGGCGCTTCCTCGCGCCACAGGGCCATCAGATCCTTGATCTTCGCCCGGGCCTCGGCCAGCTCGGCCAGGGTCTCGGCGTTGTTGATCGCCGCCAAGGTCTCCAGATATTCGTCGCTCAGATAGGCCGTGACCATGGCCTTGGCCACGCGATCCTTGTCGATGCCGTCCCACACGCCCGTTGCCATGCTGTCACTCCCTGCGTTCGTTCCGACTGTCCTGCCCGCGAGCGGCTTGTGCTTGAAAAGCATGCCTCCGGCGGCCGGGAGGGGGTAACCCCCTCCCGGCCGCACCCTGCAAGGGGCAAGCAAGGCGCTCGCGCCTTCCACTGGCCCCATGCATACGTCTCCCCGTGCAAGGGGTCCAGTGGCTCATCCTCTCGGCACCGGAGCAACGGTAGCGCCCGTCAAGCCAGCACTTCGACTGTCCCTGCCCACAGCCGACCAAATTGCCACACCCCCGACAAAAACCCTTTACAAATTTCTTCCCGCTGGGGGGTCCGGGGGCCTCAGGCCCCCGGCCGCCGGAGGCACTCTTTTTTCTTATCATCCTCTCTGCTGTCGCCTCCGCTCACTCCACCCCGCAGCCGCAGCCGCCGGAGATCGCGTCGCGCAGGAGGAGCAAGGCCGCGTCCTTGTCCACGGGGCGGGAGAACATGAAGCCTTGCGCCTTGTCGCAGTCGGCGCAGCGCAGTTTGTCGAGCTGCTCCTGGTGCTCCACGCCCTCGGCGATGACGGTGAGTCCGAGGCTGCGGGCCAGGGCGATGATGGATTTGACGATCTCCTGACTCTCGCCGTTTACATCGTCGCCGCTAATAAACGACCGGTCGATCTTCAGGTGATCGATGGGCAGCTGGCGCAGGTAGGACAGGGAGGAGTAGCCGGTGCCGAAGTCGTCGATGGCGATCTTGACGCCCAGGCTTTTTAAGCGGTTGAGTTCGCTGGCCGTGTGCTGGGCGTCGTGCATGAGCACGGATTCGGTGATTTCGAGCTTGAGGCAGGCCGGGGCGAGTCCGGTTTCGGCCAGCACGGCGGCCACATGGTCCACCAGCCCGTCCTTGACGAACTGGCGGCAGGACACGTTGACGCTGACCGAAAGCTCGGCCGCCTCGGGCAGGGCCAGCTGCCAGTCGCGCATCTGCTGGCAGGCTTCGCTGATGACGTAGCGGCCAAGGGGCAGGATGAGCCCGGTTTCCTCGGCCAGGGGAATGAACCGGGCCGGCGGCACCAGCCCCCGGTCGGGGTGGTCCCAGCGCACCAGAGCCTCGAAGCCTTCGATGCGCCCGGTCTGGACATCGACGATGGGCTGGTAGTGCAGCAGCAGCTCGCCACGGTCCAGGGCGGCGCGCAGATCGGCTTCCAGGCTTATGGCGTCGAGGATTTCCTGGTGCATCGTGCGGTCGAAGACCATGGACATGCGCCCGGCTTCCTTGGCCCGGTACATGGCGATATCGGCGTCGCGCAGGATATCCTCGGCCGTCTGGTATTCCCGGGTGCGCAGCACGATGCCGATGCTGGCCCCGGGCGTGACGGTGGCGCCGCACAGGGTGCACGGCCTGCCAAGGGCCGCGCCGATGCGTTCGACCACGGCCATGACTTCCTTCTTGGACTTGAGCTCTTCCAGGATGACGGCGAATTCGTCGCCGCCAAGGCGGGCCACGGTGTCCATGGAGCGCACGCAGGCGGACAGTCGCCGCGACACCTCGACCAGCAGCTGGTCCCCGGCCTGGTGCCCCAGGGTGTCGTTTATGCCCTTGAACTTGTTGAGATCGATCATGAGCACGGCGTACTGGTAGTCGCCCCGGCGCTTGCCGCGCGTCAGCGCCCTGTCCAGGCGGTCGGCGAACAGGCTGCGGTTGGGCAGCCCGGTCAGGGCGTCGTGGAAGGCCTGATGGGTGATCTGCTCCTCAAAGGCCTTGCGCTCGGAAATATCCTGATAAATGTAGACGATGCCCTGGGTCCGGCCGTCGAACTCGATGGGAAAGCCGATCATGGAGACCGGGATGAGCCGGCCGTCGCGGTGCTGGCGGAAAGTCTCGCGCACCAGCGGCATGCCGGACAGGATGGCGGCCCGGGTGCTCTCGCACTCGGCCAGCAAGTGCTCGGGCACGATGTAGGTGCGCATGCCAAAGCCCTTGATCTCCTCGGACCGGAAGCCGAACAGATCCTCGAAGGCCTTGTTGGCGTCGACGATGTTGCGGTGCATGTCGATGAGCGCAATGGCCTGGGGGGAATTGGCGAACAGCTGATCGAAATAGGCCCGCTGGGCGGCGAGCTGCTCTTCGGCCCGCTTGCGGTCGGTGATGTCCACCACCGTGCCTTCGTAGCAGGCGACTTCGCCGGCAGCGTCGCGCACCACCCGGGCGTTTTCGGAAATCCAGATGACCGTGCCGTCTTTTTTGCGGATGGCCGACTCGAAGTTGTGGACCTCGTCGTGGGCCGCAAGCTGGCGCACGAAATCGTCGCGCCGGTTGGGATCGACATAGAGCTGGTTTTTGATGTCGCGGAAAAACTCGGTCATCTCGGCCACGGAGGCAAAGCCGTAGATGCGGGCCAGGGTGCGGTTGGCCTCGAGGTAGCGGCCGCCCGGGGTGGTCTGGAAGATGCCTTCCACGGCGTTTTCGAAAATGGAGCGGTACTTGCGCTCGGCCGCGTCGAGCTGCTCCTCGGCCCGGCGACGACCGGAAATGTCGCGGAAGATGACGCAGGACAGGCGCGTTTCGCCTGCCTGGCCCACCGGGAACTGGGACAGGCTGACATCCACCGCGCCGCCCCCGGAAGCGGCCCAACGGGTTTCCCGCAGAAAGCCCGAGCCGCCAAGGCTCCAGACTTCGTCCGCCTGGCCGGCCTGCTCCGGGGCCGGGCGCAGGGCCGCGCGCAGGTCGCGCCCCACCACATCGCTGGCCTCGACTCCGAAAAGCGCCTCGAAGGCGGCGTTGACGGCGATGATGCTGCCGTCGGCGTCGCGGATCAGCGCGGCATTGGGGGAACAGGAAAACACGCGTCGAAAGACGTCGTCCGGGACATCGGGGAAGACCCCCGGGGAATTCGTGACCATGCTACTGCCTCAAGAAAGAATTCCGAAGCTTTGCAGCATGGGCGATCAATTGTCAACCTGCTGAAATTAAAAGATTAATTTCGATACGAAACAATCGCGTTACATTTTTGTCAATGATCGTGGCCGGTTGTCCTGGCCGGTCGCGGCCCAAACGCCGTGCGCCGGCAAAAGGGAAGATTCGCCGTTGCCGGGCGAAACAAGGGGGTATAACGGGAAGACGTGAGGGTTCTCTCCCCTTCGGGACAGGACGCCTGCTGCCGCGAGCACAGGCGCGCGGCAAAACGCATGGCTGGGTCAACGCGAACAACATCTCCGATATCTCCGGCCCGGTCTTGTTTGGGCCTAAGAGACCACGTCCCAAGCGACGCCGCCCGCCTCGAATTGACCTCGCCAGCCGAATCCCGTAAAATTCCCGCTTTCCTGCGGCCGGCCTGCGGCCGCGCCCAATCCTGTCCGTACGAGGTCACCCCATGCCCGCACACGACGCGGAAGAATCGGCCAAATCCGCCCCGGCCCCGGCCCGGGATTTCATCCGCCAGATCGTCGACGAAGACAACCGCACCGGAAAATGGGGCGGCCGCGTCCATACCCGCTTCCCGCCCGAACCCAACGGCTACCTGCACATCGGCCACGCCAAGTCCATCTGCCTCAATTTCGGGCTGGCCAAGGAGTTCGGCGGCCTTTGCAACCTGCGCTTCGACGACACCAATCCGGCCAAGGAAGAGGTGGAATACGTCGACGCCATCAAGGACGACGTGCGCTGGTTGGGTTTTTCCTGGGACGACCGGATGTTCTACGCCTCGGACTATTTCGGGAAGCTCTACGCCTTTGCCGAGCTGCTCATCGAAAAGGGGCTGGCCTACGTCGACGACCTGTCCCAGGAAGAGATCCGGGCCTACCGGGGCACGCTCACCGAACCCGGCCGCGACAGCCCCTACCGCGACCGCTCGCCGGAAGAAAATCTCGATCTGTTCCGGCGCATGCGGGCCGGCGAATTTCCCGACGGAGCCAAGGTGCTGCGGGCGAAGATCGACATGCAAAGCCCCAACGTGGTGCTGCGCGATCCGGTCATCTACCGCATCAAGCACGTGGAGCACCACCGCACGGGCGATGCCTGGTGCATCTATCCCATGTACGACTACACCCACTGCATTTCCGACGCCCTGGAAGGCATCACCCATTCCATCTGCTCGCTGGAATTCGAAAACAACCGGCCGCTCTACGACTGGGTGCTCAACAACCTGCCCGTGCCCGGCCATCCGCAGCAGATCGAGTTTGCCCGGCTCAACCTGTCCTACACGATCCTGAGCAAGCGCAAGCTCATCCAGCTCGTGACGGAAAAGGCGGTCTCCGGCTGGGACGACCCGCGCCTGCCGACCCTAAGCGGCATCCGCCGCCGGGGCTACACCCCCGAGGCCATGCGCGACTTCTGCGAACGCATCGGCGTGTCCAAGGCCGAAAGCCAGGTGGACGTGGCCCTTCTGGAGCACTGCCTGCGCGAAGACCTCAATCGCCGGGCCAAGCGGCTCATGGCCGTGCTGCGGCCGCTTAGGCTCGTCATCACCAACTATCCCGAGGGCCAGGTCGAGGACATCCGCTTCCCCTACCACCCCGAGGACGAGTCCATGGGTGTGCGCAATGTGCCGTTTACCCGCGAGCTCTACGTCGAGCGCGACGATTTCATGGAGACGCCGGCGAAAAAGTGGTTCCGCCTCGCCCCCGGGGCCGAGGTGCGGCTGCGCCACGCCTATTACGTCACCGTGACCGAGGTGGTGAAAGACCCGGCCACGGGCGAGGTGGTCGAACTGCGCTGCACCCACGACCCGGCCACCAAGGGCGGCTGGTCCGACGACGGGCGCAAGGTCAAGGGCACCATCCACTGGGTGTCGGCCGCCCACGCCCTGCCGGCCGAGGTGCGCCTCTACGACCGCCTGTTCACCAAGGAAAACCCGTCCGAGGGCAAGGGCGACTTCAAGGACAGCCTCAACCCCCATTCCCTGGAAGTGATCGAAAACGCGCTCATCGAGCCGGCCTTGGCCGACATCCCGGTCGGCGAGAATGTGCAGTTCGAGCGGCTGGGCTACTTCTGCGTGGACAAGGATTCGACGCCTGAAAAGCGGGTGTTCAACCGTTCGGTGGCCCTCAAGGATTCCTGGGCCAAGGGCGGTCGGTAAAACTATTTGAACCGGCCGGCCGCCGGCCGCTTTCGCCCGGGCGAAACGGCTTGCCCCCGGCGCTTTCCGGCAAAACGCGCGTCTTCGGACGCGCGTTTGCTCTTCGGGGCTGAAGACAAGACGGAAGAGGCCTCCGGCGTCCGGGGGCCTGAGGCCCCCGGACCCCCCAACGGGAAGAAATTGTAAAGGGGTCTTGGCGGGGAGTGGCAAACTGGTCGGCTGAAGGTCGGAATGGCAGCCGTTCACCCTTGACGGGAACCACCGTTGCTCCGGCGGCCGGGAGCCTCAAGCCCCTGCCCACTCAAATGAGGAACGGTTTGAAGGGGTTCTTGGCGTGGAGTGCCGTCTGGCCGGGTGTGGACCGGGCCGACCGCGCAGGAGAGTGACGCGAACAGCCGTTGC
>JBKICS010000298.1:0-12389 GCA_046567015.1 Acidobacteriota bacterium
TGGTCGCGGTGCTCATTCCGCTGCTTTTTATGGGCGACGTGGTGGGGCGGCTGTTCCGCGAATTCGCCGTGACTCTCGGCGTGTCCATCCTGCTCTCGGCCGTGGTGTCCCTGACGCTCACCCCCATGCTCTGCGCCCGGCTGCTCGGCCGGGGGCATGGCAAGGACGGGGAGCCGGGCGGCGGCAACGTCGTCACCCGGGGCTTCCAGGCCGCCTTCGGGAGTCTGGCCCGGTTCTACGCCCGCACACTCACCGTGGTGCTGCGCCACCAGCCGGCCACGCTGCTGGTCGCCCTGGGAACGGTGGCGGCCACGGTCTGGATGTACGCGGCCGTGCCCAAGGGCTTTTTCCCGGTGCAGGACACCGGCGGGCTGACCGGGGTCTTCGAGGCCCCGGCCACGGCTTCCTTTGCCGCCGTGTCCGAGGCCCAGGCCGGGCTGTCGGAGATTCTGGCCGCCGATCCGGCCGTGGCTTCGGTTGCGGTCTTCGTCGGCGTGGACGGGGTCAACCCCAGCCCCAATGTGGGGCGTATCGCCGTGGAACTGGCCGCCAAGGACGCCCGGGACGCCGACGCCGCCGGCGTGGCCCGTCGCCTGGAGGAAAAGGCCCGCAACCTGCCGGGGCTCTCCGTCGCCCTGTCGCCGGTCCAGGACCTGTCCGTGGACGCCCGGGCCGGGCGCGCCCAGTACCAGTACAGCCTGGAAACCCCAAGCTCCCGGGAGCTGGCCCAGTGGACCCCGCTTTTTGTCAAGGCCCTGGCCGCCCGGCCCGAGGTGCGAAACGTCTCCCACAACCTGGCGCTCGGCGGGCTGCGCATCAACGTGGATATCGACCGGGTGGCCGCCGCCCGCTACGGCCTGACCCCGGCCGCCGTGGACGACGTCCTCTACGACGCCTTCGGCCAGCGCCAGATTTCCACCATGTTCACGGAACTGAGCCAATACCGGGTGGTGCTCGGCCTGGCCCCGGACATGGCCCAAGGCCCCAAGGCCCTGGACCGCATCCGTCTGTCTGGGACCGGCGGAAGCCAGGTGCCGCTTGCCGCCGTGGCCACGGTCACCGAGGGCCAGGCCCCCCTGGTGATCAACCGGCAAGGCCAGTTCCCGGCCGCCACCATCTCCTTTGACGTGGCCCCGAACCATTCCCTGGGCGACGCCGTGGCCGCCGTGAACGCCGTGTCGGCCGAGCTGGGGCTTCCGGCCAGCATTGCCGGGGCTTTTACCGGCGCGGCCCGGGCCTTCATGGATTCGCTCAAAAACGAGCCGCTTTTGATCCTGGCCGCGCTCATTACCGTCTACATCGTCCTTGGCGTCATGTACGAGAGCTTCATCCACCCGGTCACGATCCTCTCCACCCTGCCCTCGGCCGGCGTGGGGGCGGTTGGGGCCTTGTGGCTGTGCCATGAGGATCTGGGCATCATGGCCGTCATCGGCATCATCCTGCTTATTGGCATCGTCAAGAAAAACGGCATCATGATGGTGGACTTCGCCCTGACCGCCGAGCGGGAGCGGGGCTTGCCCCCGCGCGAGGCCATCTACCAGGCCTGCCTGTTGCGCTTTCGCCCCATCATGATGACCACCATGGCCGCGCTTTTAGGCGCGCTGCCCCTGGCTCTCGGCACAGGCGTCGGCAGCGAGCTGCGCCGGCCCCTTGGCATCGCCATCGTGGGCGGGCTCGTGGTCAGCCAGGTGTTGACCCTCTACACCACGCCCGTGATCTACCTTTTCTTCGAGCGTCTGGCCGGTCGCGGCCGGGTGGCGGCCTCCCGGGAGCCGGCCCAGTCATGAATCTGCCCGAAATAAGCATCCGCCGGCCGGTTGGCACGGCGCTTTTGACCCTGGCCCTGGTGCTGGCCGGCGCCATCGCCTTCAAACTCCTGCCGGCCGCCGCCTTGCCGCAGGTGGATTTCCCCACCATTTCGGTCTCGGCCCAGCTGCCCGGAGCCGAACCCGAGACCATGGCCACCTCGGTTGCCGCGCCGCTGGAGCGTCAGTTCGCCCGCATCGCCGGGGTGACGGAGATGACTTCGTCGAGTTCCCGGGGATCGACCCAGATCAACCTGCAATTCGAGCTGTCCCGCGACATCAACGGCGCGTCCCGCGACGTCCAGGCGGCCATCAACGCAGCCCGGGGCTACCTGCCCCCGACCCTGCGGCAAAATCCCACCTACCGCAAAATGAACCCGGCCGACGCGCCCATCATGGTCCTGGCCCTGACCTCGGCCACGGTGCCCCGGGCCGAGATGTACGACGTGGCCGCGACCGTGCTGCAGCAGAAGCTGGCCCAGGTGGAGGGTGTGGGCCAGGTGTTCGTGGGCGGCGGGGCGTTGCCGGCCGTGCGCATCAGCGTCGATCCGGCCAAGCTGGCCCAGCATGGGCTGAGCCTGGAAAACGTGCGCGGCTTTATCAACACGACCACGGTCAACCGGCCCAAGGGCCGCATCGAGGGGGATGGGACCGCCCACGAGATCGCGGTCAACGACCAGCTCCACAGCGCCCGGGAATACCAGCCGCTGATCCTGTCCTATAAAAACGGCGCGGCCGTGCGCCTCTCCGACGTGGCCACCATCACCGACTCCGTGGAGGACGTGCGCACGGCCGGCGTGGTCGGCGGCGCCCCGGCGGTCATGATCATCGTTTTCCGCCAGCCCGGGGCCAACATCATCGAGACCGTGGACAACGTCCGGGCGCTTCTGCCCCAGCTCGAGGCCTCGCTCCCCGGCGACGTGGCCGTCTCCGTGGAGCTGGACCGCAGCCCGCCCATCCGGGCCTCGCTGTCCGAGGTGGAGATGACGCTGGTCCTGTCCTGCCTGCTGGTCATCGCCGTGGTCTGGCTGTTTTTGGGCAGTTTCTCGGCCATGGCCATCCCGGCCGTGGCCACGGTGGCCTCGCTGGTGGGCACCTTTGCCGTCATGTATCTGCTGGACTATTCCCTGGACAACCTCTCGCTCATGGCGCTCACCATCGCCACGGGCTTCGTGGTGGACGACGCCATTGTGGTCCTGGAAAACATCTCGCGCCACATGGAGACCGGGCAGACGCCCCTTGAGGCCGCCATCGCCGGTTCACGCGAGGTGGGCTTTACCGTGGTGTCCATGAGCGTGTCGCTTGTCGCGGTCTTCATCCCGATCTTTTTCATGGGCGGCATGGTGGGGCGGCTGTTTCGCGAGTTCGCCGCCGTGCTCTCCATCGCCATCATGCTGTCGCTTCTCCTGTCGCTGACGGCCACGCCCATGATGTGCGCCGTGCTGCTGCGGCCCCACGGTCCGAGAGCGGCCGCCCGCCCGGGGCTTGGCCGTCGGATCTTCGACGCCGTGGCCCGGGGCTACGCCCGCGCCCTGGCCGTCGCCCTGTCCCATCCCCGGCTCATGCTGACGGCCACGGCCGGGGCGCTTGCCGGCGCGGTCTGGCTCTACGTCGCCATCCCCAAGGGCTTTTTCCCGGAGCAGGACACCGGCCGGCTCATGGGATTCATACAGGCCTCTTCGGACAGTTCGTTTCAGTCCATGGTCGGCAAGCTCGAACAGGTGGTGGCCATCATCAAGGCCGACCCCGACGTGGCCTCGGTGACCGGCTTTACCGGCGGCGGGGGCGGCCCCCGGGGCGGCAGCGTCAACTCGGCCCAGATGTTCGTGACGCTTAAGCCCCAGGCGGCGCGGCCGCCCCTGGCCGCGACCATGCTGCGCCTGCGCAAGACGCTGGCCGCCGTGCCCGGGGCGCAAGCCTTCCTCATGCCGGCCCAGGAGCTGCGCCTGGGCGGCCGGCCGGGCAAGGCGCTCTACCAGTTCACGCTCCTTGGCGACGACTACGCCGAACTGTCGGCCTGGGCTCCCAAGGTGGAGGAGCGGCTGCGCACGGTGACGGGGCTTACCGACGTGGTGGCCGACCAGGAACAAAAAGGCATCATGACTTCGGTGGTCATCGACCGCGACGCCGCCGCCCGCCTGGGCGTGACCACGGCCGCCGTGGACGCCGCGCTTTACGACGCCTTCGGCCAGAGCCTGGCCGGGGTGACCTATGCCGACGTCAACCAGTACCATGTGGTGCTCGACGCCGAGAAACGCGTCTGGGCCTCGCCCGAGGGGCTGCGCCAGATCTATGTCCCGGGTGAGGGCGGCAAGCAGGTGCCGTTGGCCTCGGTGGCCAGCGTGCACGAGGCGGCGACGCCGCTGTCCGTGCAGCACCAGGGGCAGTTTCCGGCCGCCACCATCTCGTTCAATCTGGCTCCGGGCGTGTCCCTGTCCCAGGCCTCGGCGGCCATCGACGCGGCCGTGGCCGCCATGGGCCTGCCCAAGACCATCCGCACCACCTACGCCGGCACGGCCCAGGCCTTTGGCGAGTCGCTTAAAAACCAGCCCTACCTGCTCCTCGCCGCGCTGCTCGCCGTCTACATCGTCCTTGGCGTGCTCTATGAGAGCACCGTCCATCCGCTCACCATCCTGTCCACCCTGCCCTCGGCCGGGCTCGGGGCCGTGGCCGCCCTGTGGGCTTACGGCCTGGACCTGTCCATCATCGCCGTCATCGGCATCATTTTGCTCATCGGCATCGTCAAGAAAAACGGCATCATGATGGTGGACTTCGCCCTGGAGGCCGAGCGCACCCGGGGGCTTGGCCCGCGCGAGGCCATCACCGAAGCCTGCCTCAAACGCTTTCGGCCCATCATGATGACCACCATGGCCGCGCTTCTCGGCGCGCTGCCCCTGGCCTTCGGCCACGGCTCGGGCTGGGAGCTGCGCCGGCCGCTCGGCATCGCCATTGCCGGGGGGCTCATTATCAGCCAGATGATGACGCTTTTCACCACGCCGGTGATCTACCTCTATCTGGACCGTCTGCGTTGGCGCTTTACCGGACGGGGGAAGAGAAGGGACCACGGAAAGCTTGCAAACGCGCCGGAAGGCATCTGAGCCCGCGTCCGGCGGGCCGGATCATGCGTCGAGCAGGCCTGTCGGACGCGCCGAACCCGCCTGCCCGGGCCAGGAGGCTCACACCCGCCTGAATTCTCCGGCCGCCGCGCCCGGGGCGGGGCGATTTACGGCCCGGGGGTCCCCGTGCTACCCGAAGCCTCTTTCGGCCCCCTGAACAAGCGAGCCCCCATGCGAACCGTCCGCGACGCCCTGGTCTGGTTGTACTGGCATCCTTTCAAAACCGTGGTCCAGGCCCTGCCCCCCGGAACCGCCCGGGCCCTGGCCCGGGGCCTGGGCCATGTGCTTGGCCGGGTGCCCAACGCCCGGCTTGCCGGCATGGCCGAGGCGGCCCGCTTCGTGCCCGGCGTCCCGGACGACCCGGCGGCCCGCCTGGCCCTGGCCCGCAAGGCGCTGGTCGCTTTCTGCCAGACCGACCTGGAAGTGCTCCTGTTCCCGACCCTGAATCCGCAACGCACCGCACGCATGGTCGCCATCGATGGCCGCGAGCATCTCGACGCCGCCCTGGCCGCCGGGCGCGGGGCCATGCTGGTCTTCGGCCACTACGGGGCCAACCAGATGATCATGGCCGCCATCGGCCACGCCGGGTACGCCATGTGCCAGCTCTCGGCCCCGGCCACGGTTTTAAACGAAAAGCTGCCCGAGGCCCGGTCCGCCGCCGTGCGCCGCACGAGGGAGCTGCGCTGGGCCCATGAACTGACCCTGCCGGTGACCCATATCGACGTGTTCGGGAGCCTCAAGGGCGCGTTTGCCTGTTTGCGCGCCGGCAACGTCCTGGGCGTGGCCGTGGACGGCGGGGGCGGGGAAAAGCGGGCGGTGGTGCCCTTTCTGGGCCGCCGGGCCTGGTTTTCCCTGGGGCCCATGCTGTTGGCCGGCAAGACCGGCTGCGCCGTGCTGCCGTGCTTCATGGAGCGGGCGGCTAACGGACGGCTGACGCTGCGTCTGGAAAAGGCCCTGGAGCTGGCCCGGGCCGGGGAGGGCGGGCTTGCGGCCGAGGCGGCGGCCACGGCCAATACGGCGGCGGTGGCCGCCCGGCTGTCGGCGGCGGTTGAGGCCAACCCCAGCCAGTATTTGTATTTTCTGGCCTTCCGGCTGCACATGGCGGCGGGAGGGCATGATGCGTTTTTCGCGGATGCCGGGTGAATCGATTTTGGTTGCCGGACGGGGAGCGGTCTTTACCGTGGCCAAACGTCCGGCGCTGCTGCTGCAGTCGGGGCGCGTGGCCGCTCTGGATTTGCTTGCGTCCTGCCTGGGGCGATGGTATCTTATAATAATTGTGCCATGCCGCGCAGTATTGGAATGGTCTGCAACATGCAGCATCTCGGCTGCAGTGACCATGATGCCAGTAGCTGTATTGCGCTTTGTGGCCGATGTGCGAGGCAGGGTTCTTGGAGTGTGACGCAGGTCTGCGGCGATTATTTGTCTCGCGAGGGGAGGAAGATCCGGAAGAAGCCGAAGAGCGCGCCCCTGAGATCTTTCCAGGCGCTGTGCCAGAGGAGCTCGAAGAAGCCGCGCTTGCCCGCACCCTGGGTATGAAAGGTCAGGTTGTCTCCCACCCGGCCGTAGAGGGATGATGGGCCGCTATCCGGATACTCGTGATTGACAGGCGTGGACTGCGTATCTTGTTTCAACGTCGGATCGTACCGGAGATCCATCCTTTCCGGCATCTTGTCTTCGGTCATGTCGTTTTCTCCGAAATGTGGCGCTGTCTTCAAGGACGCTGCGTTGATCGATTATTTTGGATAGATAGGGGCTGTCTCGGATTTTGGCAAGGGAGGCCCGTCAAGGGCTCGCCGCCGGAGGCCGGAGGGAACGTTCGCTCCTGGAGCGGGGGATGGTAGGCTAAGTTTAGCCGGATGGGGACTGCGTCGCAACGACGGCGGTGGGTCCAGGCGATTGGACGCGAGCGATGGAGTTGTTCTTATGACTACGGATGTGCTTAAAAGTAACACCGGGCTGCTGTGTTTTCTTCTCGTCGCCCGGCACCATCAGATCGATCTCACGATAGAGTCGCTTGCCCACAAATATAACGTTCAGGGCTCTGAGCTCGATCCGGTGCAATTGCTTCGCATGGCCAAGGACGTTGGGTTTAAAGCCAAGCAGGCGCGCGTTGATTGGAAAAAGCTCTTTTATATGGGCAACGTCTATCCAATGATAGCACGCTTGAATTCAGGAAAATACATTATTGTTTCCGGCATACGCAACGAATATCCAATCGGCGATGTCGTCATCTTGGATCCCAGCACCGGTTCCCTGGAATTCCAGTTTTTGCCTCGCGCCGCCTTTGAGGAGATCTGGGACGGAAGCGTTTTGCTTATAAAAAAGGTTTACGGCGTTAAGGATACGCATAAGCCCTTTGGTCTGGATTGGTTTATCCCGGAAATTCTACGGCACAAGAAGTTATTTCGCGACGTCGCCCTTGCGACCATAACCGTCAATCTTTTAGCATTAGCGTTTCCTGTATATATTCAGCTGGTTCTCGACAAGGCTGTGGGACATCGCGCCATCTCGACCCTGACGGTGCTGTCTGTGGCCATGGTTGCCACCTTCGTTCTTGAACGTGTGCTCAAGTATTTAAAATCATTCATGATCCTTTTTGCGACCAGCAAGATCGATCTCCGTTTGGATAAGGTCATTTTTAGTCACATTCTGCGCCTCCCCATCGATTTTTTCGACTTTACCCCCATGGGGCTCATCACGCGCTACATGTTTCAGAAGGAACGCATCCGAGAGTTCATGACCGGGACGCTTTTGACGACGCTGTTTGACTTGAGCATGATCGTCGTGATTTTGCCGGTGCTCTTTTTGTATTCCTGGAAATTGGCCTTTATTGTGGTTGGCATAACGGGCCTTATCGCTCTTGTCATGGCCTTGACCATGAAAGTATTTCGTTACCGCATGCGCCGGCTGCTCATCGCCGAAGGTGATAAAAATAAGTACATGGTTGAAACCTTGCGCGGTATGAGCACCATCAAATCCTTGGCCCTGGAGCCGACCCGTTTCAAGCGCATCGAAGCAAATGCAGCCCTGACCATCAGCCTCAATCTCAATATTAAGAAGCTTTCGCTCATTGTTCGGGGCATCACTGAACTTCTGCAGTCCTTGCTGCGCGTTTCCATTCTCTGGTTTGGCGCTTATCTGGCTATCGAGCAGGAACTCAGCACGGGCGGATTATTCGCCTTTTTGATGTTGAGTTCGCTTATCACCTCGCCACTTCTGAAGATTATTTCGCTGCTGCATGAATATCAGGAAGTGGCGGTGTCCGTGGGCATGCTCGGCCTTATTTTGAATCGTCCGACGGAACAGTCGCAGAATACCCGGGGCCTGACCTCTACCATCGCCGGGTCCATCGGCATCGAACGCGTGACCTTCCGCTACAGCCAGTCGGCCCCACCGGCGTTGTCCGATATTTCGCTGCATTTTCCGGCCGGCTCGGTCATCGGCATCGTCGGCCGCTCGGGCTCGGGGAAATCCACCCTGACCCGTCTCATCCAGGGGCTCTATCCGTTGCAACAGGGCCGCATCACCCTGGACGGCATCGACATGCGCGATTTCGATCTGCCCCACATGCGACGTTCCATCGGCGTCGTGCTCCAGGAGAGTTTTCTGTTCGAGGGGACCATTCGTGAGAACATAGCCGTAACGAAACCAACGGCCACGTTCGAGGAGATCGTCTTCGCGGCGCGCATGGCCGGGGCGGACGAGTTCATCCAGACGTTGCCCAACGGCTACGACACGCCGCTTTTCGAAGGCGGTTCCAACCTTTCCGGCGGCCAGCGCCAGCGCGTGTCCATCGCCCGCGCGCTGCTGACCCAGCCCTCGATCCTCATCCTCGACGAAGCCACCAGCGCCTTGGACGCCGAATCCGAAGCCATCATCCAGGCCAACCTCACGGCCATCGCCCACGGCCGCACCATGCTCATCGTCAGTCACCGCCTGTCCATGCTGACCATGTGCCACTCCATCATCGTGCTGGAAAAGGGCATGCTCATCGGCAACGCCCCCCACGACGAACTCCTGCGCACCTGCCCGATCTATGCCGACCTGTGGTACAAGCAGAACCGGCACCTCATGAATCTCCTGCAGGCCCAGGCCCAGGGGTAGGGGGGGCAGCCAAGGCGTTCGTTTGGTGGAGACCGCCAGAGGAAGGCGGGGGCTGCCGATCGGCTGGCTTCGGACAAAGGGATGGTCGCGGGACGGCCGCCGGATGGCGGGCTGGGCTTTGAATCAGCCCCTTATGCCGGAAACGGTCGAGCGCCCCGCGGTGTTTGACGACGCGGAGCGCTCAGGGGACGTTCAGCCGGACAGGCTATTTGATCATGGAACTGGGCGGGAAGGGCGAATCCGGCAATTGCAGCGGTTCCTTGGGTTCCTGGGCCTTGAGTTCATCAAGGGTCATCCCTTTGCCGCCGGCGACCGCAGGCGGCAGGACTTCAGTTCGAGTCATACCCGTCTCGTTTAAGCGTGATTTGGCGTCATCCGCCTGAAGCTGGCGCAGGGTTTTCCCTTTCTCGCCGGTGGTCGTCGGCGGCATGGCTTCCATGTCCAGCGGATCGCCCGCCGGCGGCGCCTTTGCCTCCTGCTCCCGCAACTCCTTGTAGGTCATGCCGCGTCCTCCAGGCGCGGATGGCGGGAACACCTCGTCGTCATCCGCGGGAGTGGAGGAAAGAACCTTGCCCGACGCTTCCGGAGATGTGCCCTGCTCGGCAGCGGCGGCGGGGTCGGGTGTCGGCGCGACGGCACTTTCCGGGGACATTGCGCCCATGGAGCTGTTGACCAGATTGTCCTTGTCGCCAATGACCGTAAGATAGATGGTCTTCATTTCCTCGTTAAACATAACAGAGTAGTTTTCCAAGGAAATATCCGTGGCAATCCGTTTGAAGGCTTCGTCGAGGGGGACGTTGGAAAGCGAAATGGTAAGCTTTTTGGCAGCGGATTTTTCCGGGACAAACACTCTTGCGTGGGTCATGTCTTGGATCTGGTTGACGCATTCGGAAACGGAAATGTTATTGCATTGTAACGTTATGCGGGTTTTGCTCAGTGCGGTTTCGCTGAAGCAGGGCGTTGGCTGGGCCGCCGCGAAGAGAAGTACCGATACGCCAAGAAAAAAGACCGCCTTGGTCATTCCAGCATACTGCATCATTGTCTTATTTGTCCTTGGGTAGCAAGCAGTTGAGAGCCGACGGCGAAAGGAACCCACCGGAAAAAACATTTGTCCGGGGAGAAATGGCCATGATGCGGATACACCCTGGGTGCGCAACACGATCATCCCTCCCCGGCAGGTCGAACAGTCTACGGATTGCTCTAGTTCTTCACATAAACATAGGGCATCAGGTTGTTGGAGACGTACACGTACACCTGCTTGCCGGAAGAAACGGCCGTCAACAACGCCGCCAATTGCGCATTCAGGATGTCGGTCTTGTAGAGCTTGAAGGCACGGTTGGTAAAGACCGGGGTGGCGGCCGTGTCCGTCAAGTAGGCGTAGCTCGAAGTGGCGTCAACAGTTCCGACCTGAACGACGTTGCAGGTATACCAGCCGGCAGGCACTGCTTGGGCAAACGCCACAGAGCCAAGCAGCAAGCTCAACACGATGGTCAAATGCATGATTCTGGTCAACATAAGTACTCCTTGAAGAGGACCCCGTCCCTGGTTTGTGGTTAATGTATCATTAGCGGTCTAGCTAGGCAAGAACCGCATAGGCCACGAAATGATCCCTGTTACAGTTTTCTTGTGGCAGCCTTCCTTACTCGCGGGCCTTTCCCCTTATGATCACTTGCGAGAACTCAAGGATGGCAGGGGAACTGGTTTTGTTCGGACAGACCAGGGGTCTGGCTGAGTCCGAAAAATCCTGTACTATGAAATAATTTGCTCTCCCCAATGGGTGAATCCCCATCCGCACCTCCTTGATCCTTCGTTGTTTTACGGTCGCGGACGCTTTTTGGCGTCAGCAAGTAGCCCTCGAAAAGCAGGGCTGACTCTCAATTGATTAATGTAGTAATCGCTCCTCACCATTATACTGTACGCCGTGTGTTTCGGCTACTGGATTTTTCAAAAAAAGTTGCTGCTGCATAAGCATAGTATGTAAAAATATTTCCGATGAAAATAAAGCTTCGTTGCGATAGTAACCCCTTGGTTTGCCAAGTCTTTTTCAACGGCTGGTAATCAGACCATCCAGTCTTATCCTATTTAAGCCAGACAGGCGTAAAGCGCAAGAGGAATATTGTCCTGGTAACGCATTTTTGCAGCATCGGAGTCACTACATCGATCAGAGGCGGGGGCGCGAGGCGGCAGGACAGCGTCGGCGTAAGCGAGAGCGTTCGATACGAACCCGGCCGCCGATCCGGAAAAGCCGCATTTTCCTGGAAGCCGCCCGGAGACTAATCCGCCTGCAAAAAACGCGCTATACCAAGGACCGGCCGCTGCCGATCCTGCCGCCCGTCAACCCGGGCATGGAGACGTCAAGACGACGCCCCAGCTTGACACACCCGACAACCATTTGAACGCTCGGTGGATTTGACCGGATTCGGGGGAAGCACCCCTGACGGAGCACGAACCCTACGAGGGCCTGACCGTACCCGGGGCAGGCGGAAAATGCTGCCGGGGCCGGGTGCTTGTCCAGGCGCGGCCCGGGGAATTCATGTCGTCACCGCCATGGCCAGCCCACCCGGCAGCCTGGCCGCGATCCGTCCGTTCCGTGGTCCGCCCCGCGGCAAAGGCTGGTCCCTTCGCAGCACACCATTGATTGCAGGCAGTCGCGGCCTTCGGGACGATCCTTTTTCCCGGTGGCCCGGGAAAAACCGCTGCCAGGGGATTGTGCTCGGCCGTTACGAGGGTTTACAAAAAAATAAGGTTGCGTTCAGACGGTGGGAAACGGCCCGGTGGCCTCGGCCGGCGGGCGGCGTTCCCCGAACCCCCCAACCGGGAGACACCCATGTTGCGAAAGGTTTCGGTCGCTGTCGTTGCCCTGGCCCTCGTTGCCGGCGTCAGTGGTTGCGCCGGCAAACAGAAGTATGCCACGGTCAACGATGTTTTTGCCGTTTACGACACGAACGCCGACGGCAAGATCACGAAGGATGAGTTCGTGGCGCATGTCAAGGACAAGCAAAAAGCTGACGTTGCCTGGCAAAAGATCGACAAGGACAACAATGGCTTTGTCGAGCGCACGTTGCAGGGCGACGCCCCCCTGCGCGTCTGGAACGAGGTCGAAACCGACGCGCCTTAGCCGCGTCACGGGCTTGCCAGCGGCCGGGGGACTGCATGGTCAGGGATTCCCGGCCGTTGTCGGGGGGCGGCGGCCGTGTGCGGCGGCGGGGGACGGCGCGGGCTTTCAGGCCGTTGGCGGCTTTTGGCGCGCCTGCTTCCGGTTGGCGTCTGGGGGCGTCGGGACTGGCCCGCCTCGGGTGTGGGCGTGGCGCGATCGGTCGGGCCTGGGGCGGTCTCGTGGCCTCTGGGCCGGGATTTCCGAGGC
>JBKICS010000299.1:0-2773 GCA_046567015.1 Acidobacteriota bacterium
GGTACATGAACAGGAAAAACAGTGACGGCATGGCGTACTCCCGGGACGGCATGGTGCAACGGTTGGCTGTACCGGAATCGGCCGTCCTTGAAAAGAGCCGAAATGGTCTTGGGGGGAAGCGTCGGGGCGGGAAGGATGACGCCGGGGAGCGCCGACTGGAACGCGGCGGCGGCGATCTGGCGTCCGTCGGACGGGCCCAGGTTGCGTTCCGAGGAAATACGCGAGTGCTTTTTCAGAAAACACAGGGAGCCGCGTGTGTTGCCAAGCAGTTGCGTCGGCGCTCCTTTCAAGGCCGCGGCACTAGCGCCGGATCAGGATCAGGCCGCCGATGCACAGCAGGACGCCAAGGAAATTCACGAAGGTGAATTGCTCCTTGTAGAAGACGAGCCCCAGCGGAACGAGGAACAAGGCCACGGCGACATTGGAGAAGACAGCGGCCACGCTGATGTCCCAACCGGCCCGGTAGGCCAGCAGGAAGCCCATTTCCAGTCCGACCACGGCCAGGCCCAGGGCCACGCTTGGCCAGATGCTCGCCTTGAAGCACTCCGAGAGCGAAACCGGCTGCGGATAAAAGGGCAGGATGCACAGCGAGACGACGATGGCCGCGAGATAGGTGACGATGAGCGAAACGAGCGGGTTGATCTGGCTGGAAATCGCCTTCTGGCAGATATGGTAGAAGGCGTTGGAAAGGATGGCGATGCTGATGGAAAGGTAGAAGAGCGTCACGGCATCCCTCTGGCTGGCTTCGCTTGGTGCGGGTAGTTCCGGGCGTGCGCGCGGCGAGCGGGGGACAGGGCCGGGGGAGCTTGGCCCGATCCCTGGGCACGCGGCCTGCCTGGCGGCGGGGGGAGGCTTGTTTGCCGCCCCGGGGAGGTCAAGGCCCCGACCGGGCGCTGGGTCGGGCCGGGGCCTTGGCGGCGGACTAGGCGATGCCGTAGCCGCTGATGTGCTTCATGTATTCGTCGACTTCGTGGGCCATGTGGTCGAACAGCTTGCTCACGCCCTTGTCCGGTTCGTTGCCGATCTTGTTGAAGATGTTGCCGGCCTTTTTGTAAGCTTCGTCGAAAGCGGACTGGTCCACGCCGCACAGCTCCTTGGCCTCTTCCGTGGTCAGGTAGCCGGTGTGGGCGAAATAGGCGCAAATGACGGCATTGACTTTTTTGACGTGCTCTTTTTTGGGCATGGGGTGACTCCTTGTGGATGCTGGCCTGGGGATAGGTGCCTGCAATGCGGCTTTATTCCCTGTATATAGCAAGCCTTGGGTCGAAAAACAACCATTTTGGGTTTCAAGGTGAACCGGCGGCCCGGCCTAGCCCCTGCCGCCCCGGTCGGCCAGGGGCTTGATGTCGATGACCGGCGTGCCGTCCAGGGCCTCCAGGGCCGACACCATAAGCACGTTGCCGTCGATGGCGGTCAGGCGCACCTGATGCAGGCCGATGGGATTGGGCCGGTCCGGGGAGCGGGTGGAAAAGACGCCGGTCAGCGGCCGGGACATGTCACGTCGGGGATGCACGGCCTGGCAGTCCCGGTCGGCCAGGTTGAGCCAGGTGAAGACGAGCATCTCCTGGCCCACGGCCAGATCCTTGGCCGCCGTGGCATAGGCCGGATCGAGCACGAGCTTGGCCGGCGGGGCGTTGTCGGTCTCGAACTTGGGGGCGGTCGCCTTGTCGGTAAGCGGCGAGCGTACCACGCCGACGACGCGAAGATCGAGATCCATGGGAGCCTCCTGGGGTAACGGTCAGGTTTGGCGCAGCGAACCGAGATAGATGCCGAGCAAGGCCAGGGCCACGCCGGCCAGTTCCACCGGACCGGTGGCCTTGCCGAAAAAGCACACGTCCCAGACATACGACAAGGTGGGCTGCAAGAGAAGGATGAGTCCGGCCAGGGCCGGGCGGACTCCAGCCAAACCCGTTGAAATAGCCAGCCAGCCGATGCCCTGGCCGATGACGCCAAGGCCGAGCATGGAGAAAATGGCCGTGGTCGTGGGCAGGGCCAGACTGTCGCCGCGAAAAAAGAGCACCGGGAGCAGCAGGGCGGCTCCGGCCAGGGACAACACGGCCATGGCCGCCATGGGGCCGGTGCGTTCGCCGGTGGTGACGGCTTTTTTCAGTGTCAGGATGAACAGGCCGTAAAAGATCGCGGTAGCCAGGCCGTAGCCCACGCCCAGGCGAAATTCCGGCGTCTGACCGGCAAAGCCCCGGCCGACGACCAGGTAGAGCCCGGCCATGGCCAGCCCCATGGAGGCCAGAAAGGCCGGCCGGGGCAGGCAGCGGGCCTGGATCGCGGCCACGATGGTGATGAGAAACACCTGGAAATTGCCGACTAGGGTGGCCAGCCCCGGGCCGATGTAAATGATGCTGGCGTGCCAGCACAGCAGGTCGGCGCTGAAAAAAACCGCGCAGGCCAGAGCCGGCCAGGCGAGCGCCCGCCGGGCGGTGCGCAGGTTGCCGGTGGCGGCCAGCATGGCGAGCAGGGTCAGGCCGCCAAAGAGCAGGCGGTAGAAGGCGGACACGGCCGGGGCCACGGCGGCCAGCTTCACGAACACGGCCGAGAAGCTGATGATGACCGCGCCAAAAAGAAGGAGTCCCATGGTCTCGTGCCGTGTCCTTGTCGTATTGGGCCTTCGCGTCTGTCTTTCGGCAGTTCGGCCAATGTGTCACATCGCCCTGCAATGCCCTCCAGCTTGCCGTCCCCCTGCCGTAACCCCTTTAACAACTTCTTCCAGTCGGGGGGTCCGGGGGCCTCAGGCCCCCGGCCGCCGGAGGCCCTCTTC
>JBKICS010000300.1:0-2665 GCA_046567015.1 Acidobacteriota bacterium
CGTCCTGGCCGTGGTCTGCAGGCTGGCCGGGTTCTCCCTGTGGCGCTACCTGTGCTACATCAAGGAAGAAATCCTGCTCGTGCTCGGCACCTCCTCCTCCGAGGCGGCCCTGCCCCGCATGATGGCCAAGCTCGAAAACGCCGGCGCCGACAAGTCCGTGGTCGGTCTGTGCCTGCCCATGGGCTATTCGTTTAACCTCGACGGCACCTGCATCTACCTGACCATGGCCGCCGTGTTCCTGGCCCAGGCCACCAACACGCCGCTGGACCTCAGCCACCAGCTCTACCTGCTCTTCATCCTGCTGTTGACCTCCAAGGGCGCGGCGGCCGTCACCGGCGGCGGCTTCATCACCCTGGCCGCCACCCTCCAGACCGTGGGCACCATCCCGGTGGCCTCGCTCACCCTGCTCCTTGGCGTTGACCGCTTCATGTCCGAAGCCCGCGCCATCACGAATTTGATCGGCAACGGCATCGCCACCATTGTCGTGGCCAAGTGGGAAGACGCCCTGGACGAACGCAAGCTCCAGGCGGTCCTCTCCGGCGCCGACGACGAATACGCCGACGACCCCGAAGACATGCTCATCCTCGAGGAAACGGCCGAAGCCGCCCCCGTGGCCGCCACCACCAAATCGTAAACACCAGACGGAGGGAAATCCATGTCGGTTCCAACCACGGCAACACACCAGGGGCTGCCTGTCGGCAAGCTCTCGGCTTACCTCGACTGGGTGCAGATGCTCACCGGCGCGTCCCTGATCCTTTTCATGTGGTGCCACCTGATCCTGGTCTCCAGCATCCTGATTGGCCCCGGCGTCATGAACGGTCTGGCCTGGTTTTTCGAGGCCACCTACATGGCGCAGGTCGGCGGCCCGCTGATCTTCCTGTGCTTTTTGATCCACTTCGTCCTGGCCGCCCGCAAGATTCCGTTTAATACCGCCCAACAGCGCGTCATGCTCTCCAACGCCCAGCGCATGCGCCATCCCGATACCTGGCTGTGGGTCGTCCAGGCCGTCACCGCCATGGGCATCCTCATCATGGGCTCCATCCACCTCTGGGTGGTGCTGACCAACCTGCCCATCACGGCCGAAAAGTCCGCCGCCCGCATCCAGACCGGTTTCTGGTTCGTCTTCTATCTGTTCCTGCTCCCCATGGTGGAGCTCCACGTCGGCATCGGCTTCTACCGCATCCTGGTCAAATGGGGCTTCGTGGACCGGCCCGGCCGCTGGACCCTCAAAAAGAAGGAAAACCTGCTGACCGCCATCTTCATCGGCATCGGCCTGCTGTCGCTGCTGCGTTACTACTTCCTGCCGCTCAAATAAGGGTGCATCCATGAAAATCATACAGACCGATCTCTTGTGCATCGGCGCGGGACTGGCCGGCGAGCGCGTGGCCATCGAGGCCGCCGACAACGGGTTCTCCGTCATCTGCCTGTCCATCGTGCCGGCGAGGCGCTCCCACTCCTCGGCCGCCCAGGGCGGCATGCAGGCGGCGCTTGGCAACTCGGCCATGGGCGAAGGCGACTCCCCGGACGTCCACTTCGCCGACACGGTCAAGGGTTCCGACTGGGGATGCGACCAGGAAGTGGCCCGGCTCTTCGTCGACGCCGCCCCCATCGCCATGCGCCAGATGGCCTTCTGGGGCGTGCCCTGGAACCGCGTCGTGCCCGGCGAGCAGACCTACTACAAGGGCGGCAAGCCCTTTACCGCCTTTGAAAAGCCCGAAAACGAGGGGCTTATCCACTCGCGCAACTTCGGCGGCACGGCCAAGTGGCGCACCTGCTACACCTCCGACGGCACGGGCCACTGTGTCCTGTACACCCTGGACAACCGCGCCGCCCAGATGGGCGTCAACGTCGTGGACAAGGTCGAGGCCATTGCGCTCATTCACGACGGCGACGTCTGCATGGGAGCCATCGCCCGGTGTCTTAAAACCGGCGAACTGACCGCCTATCTGGCCCGGGCCACGTTGGTCGCCACCGGCGGCTTCGGCCGCATCTACCGCGAGTCCACCAACGCGGTCATCTGCGACGGCGGCGGCCTGATTACCGCCCTTGATACCGGCGTGGTGCCCCTTGGCAACATGGAAGCCGTGCAGTTTCACCCGACCGGCATCGTGCCCACCGACATCCTGGTCACCGAAGGCTGTCGCGGCGACGGCGGCACGCTCCTTGATAAAAACGAGTACCGCTTCATGCCGGACTACGAGCCGGACAAGGCCGAGCTGGCCTCGCGCGACGTCGTTTCCCGCCGCATGACCGAACACATGCGTAAGGGCCTGGGCGTCCCATCCCCCTACGGCGACCACCTGTGGCTGGACATCCGCCACCTCGGCGAACACCACATCCGCACCAAGCTGCGCGAGGTTGACGAGATCTGCCAGTCGTTTCTCGGCGTCGATCCCGTCCACCAGCTCATTCCGGTGCGCCCGACCCAGCACTATTCCATGGGCGGCGTGCGCACCAACAAGGACGGCGCGGCCTACGGCTTAAAGGGCCTGTTCTCCGCCGGCGAATCCGCCTGCTGGGACATGCACGGATTTAACCGCCTGGGCGGCAACTCCCTGGCCGAGACCGTGGTTGCCGGCATGATCATCGGCGGCAAGATCGTCGAGTTCCTCAAAGGTACCGAGACGACCTTCTCCACCGCCGCCGTGCGCGACGCCATGAACAA
>JBKICS010000301.1:0-2525 GCA_046567015.1 Acidobacteriota bacterium
CTTGCTCGCCTAGGCGAGCCCGTCCGGGGGGCCGCAGACGGCCATGGCGTCTTCGTCGCACTTGCCGAGGTAGCCGCAGGAAAAGGCTTGCCCGTTCATGGGGCGCTTGCCGGCCGGAATCACGGCCGGGACAAGATAGACGGCGTCGGCACAGGCAATGCCGATGTGGCAATCCATAAGGCCCAGGATGTCGCCGGGCTTGGCCCCTGGCGGCAGGGGACAGCCGACCTTGCCGGGCTGGGCGATGATGCGCAGGGCCGGCTTGTCGGAGGCCTGCTTCCAGAAGAAAAACGCCCCGGGGTTGGGGGTCATGGCCCGGATCAGGTTGTGGACCTCGGCCGCCGGCCGGGTCCAGTCGATGAGCGCCTCGCTCTTGTCGATCTTCCTGGCGTAGGTGATCCGGGTCGGGTCCTGTTCGATGAGCGGCACGGAGCCCATGCGCAGCCGCATGAGGCAGTGGGTGAGCAGTCGCCCGCCCAGATCGGCCAACTCGGCCCGCAGCACGCCGGCCGTGTCGTTTAGGCCGATGTTGAGCGAGCGCTGCATGACCATGGGGCCGGCGTCGAGCGCCAGGGCCATGCGCATGATGGTCACGCCCGTCATCCGCTCGCCGGCGGCGATGGAGCGCTCGATGGGAGCCGCGCCGCGCCAGGCCGGCAGCAGCGAGGCGTGGACGTTAAGCGGCATCCTGGTTGGCACGTCGAGCACCGCCTGGGGCAGAATCATGCCGTAGGCGGCCACCAGCAGCACGTCGGGCTTGTACGCGGCCAGACGTGCCACCTCGGCCGGATCCTTGAAGTTCTCGGGCTGGTGGACGGGCAGGCCCTTTTCCAGGGCCAGCTTTTTGACCGGCCCGAGCAAACACTTCTTGCCCCGGCCGCAGGGCCGGTCGGGCTGGGTGTACACGGCGGCCACCGTGACGTCGTCGCTCCCAAGGACATGCTCGAGCACCGTGGCGGCGAACTCGGGCGTACCCATGAAAACGGCTACGAGTTTGTCTGGTCCGGCGGCGGCGTCGTGTTCCATCGTTTCACCCGTTTGTCGTACATGGCCCGTTTGAGGCGGCTTATCCGGTCGATAAACAGCACGCCTTCGAGATGGTCTATCTCATGCTGGAGGCACACGGCCAGCAGTTCGTCGGCCTCGATGGCGAGCGGCTGGCCGTCGAGATCCAGGGCCTCGACGGTGACGGTCGCGGCCCGTTTGACCACGGTGCGGTAGTTGCGCACGGACAGACAGCCTTCCTCGTCCTCCTGCTCCCCGGAAGCGGCGGTGATGACAGGATTGACCAGGGTCATGAGCGCCTCGCGCTTCTCCGGCCCGGACAGATCGATGACGATGAGCCGAATGGACGCGCCAACCTGGGGCGCGGCCAGGCCGATGCCCTGGTTGGCGTACATGGTTTCGGCCATGTTCGCCGCCAACTCCCGGATCTCGGGCGTGACGGCCGGGATCTTCTCGGCTTTGCGGGCCAGGATCTCGTTGGGATATTTCAGTATTTCAAGCGGCATGGCTTCTGGGCTATTCCTTGTCCTTCTCGCGCGACCGCAGTTTTATGCCAAGCTCCCGCAACTGGTTGTTGGAGACTTCGCCCGGGGCTTCGGTGAGCTGGCACATGGCTTTCTGGGTCTTGGGGAAGGCAATGACGTCGCGAATGGACTTGGCCCCGGCCAGGATCATGATAAGGCGGTCCAGGCCAAAGGCAATGCCGCCGTGGGGCGGCGCGCCGAATTCCAGGGCGCGCAGCAGGAAGCCGAACTTGTCCTCGGCCTCCTTCGCGTCGATGCCCAGCACCGCGAACATGGCCCGCTGGCTCTCGCGGTCATGGATGCGGATGGAGCCGCCGCCGATCTCGCTGCCGTTTAAGACCAGATCGTAGGCCCGGGCCAGGGCTTCGCCGGGCGCGGACTCGATGGTGCCCATCTGGCCGGGCTGGGGCGAGGTGAAGGGATGGTGGCGGGCCACCCAGCGCTTGGCCTCGGGATCGTATTCCAGGAGCGGAAAATCGGTGATCCACACCGGGGCGAAGCTGCCCTCGGGGATGAGATTGAAGCGCTCGCCGAGCTGCAGGCGCAGATAGCCCAGGGCGTTGTTGACCATGTCGGACGCGCCGGCCTGGAAAAAGACGATGTCGCCGACTTCAAGGCCGAAGGCGTCGGTGAGGCCCTGACGCTCTTCGTCGCTTAAGAATTTGGCAAAGGGCGACTGCCACTCGTCTTCCTTGATCTTGATCCAGGCCAGGCCCTTGGCGCCGTAGATTTTGACGAACTCGGTCAGGTCGTCGATCTCCTTGCGCGAGAGCGCGCCACCGCCGGGCACGCGGATGCCCTTGACCAGCTCGGCCTTGGCAAAGACCTGGAAGCCGGAGTTTTTCACCACCGGCGTGACGTCCACGAGTTTCAGGTCAAAGCGGATGTCGGGCTTGTCCAGGCCGTAGTCGCGGATGGCCTCGGCAAAGGGCATGCGCGGGAAGACTTCCGGCAGATTCACGCCGGCGGCCTCGCGAAACATGGTCTTGACCATGG